>JAGRMT010000091.1 GCA_020441125.1 Roseivivax sp. | reverse complement strand
GGGGACAGCCCGGCCGGGTTCCGCCTGCCGCTGGGAACGCTGCCCTACATCGCGCCCTCGGCCTATCCCTATGTCTATCCCGCCGATCCTACCGTGCCCCGCTCGGCGCTGCCCAGCTACAACGCCGAGATTGAAAAACGCCGCCAGGCCATCCTGGACGAACTGGCCCGCATTGCCCGCGAAGAGGCGCAGACCTTGCCCGAGGTCGATAGCGCGCATCAGCAGCCGGTTTCAGACCTGCGCGCCGACATCAGCGCGCGCCAGCAGTTGAACGAGCAGGGCGTCGATCCCGCCACCGGCTCTGTGCGCACCGCCATCGCGATCGAGCCGCGCGACGGCCGGTTGTGCCTGTTCATGCCGCCGGTCGAAACGCTGGAGGATTACCTTGACCTGCTGGCCGCTGCCGAGGCGACGGCGCAGGCGCTGAACCTGCCGATACATATCGAGGGCTACGCCCCGCCAAGTGACGCGCGGCTGAACGTGATCCGCGTCGCGCCCGATCCCGGCGTGATCGAGGTGAACATCCACCCCGCCCATTCCTGGCAGGACTGCGTCGACATCACCACGGGCGTTTATGAAGAGGCGCGGCAAAGCCGGCTGGGCGCTGACAAGTTCATGATCGACGGCAAGCACACCGGTACCGGCGGCGGCAACCATGTGGTGGTAGGCGGCGAGACGCCGGCAGACTCGCCCTTCCTGCGGCGGCCAGACCTGCTGCGCTCGCTCATCCTGCATTGGCAGCGTCATCCGGCGATGTCGTACCTGTTTTCGGGTCTGTTCATTGGCCCCACCAGCCAGGCGCCACGGATCGACGAGGCGCGCCACGACAGCCTGTACGAGCTGGAGATCGCGCTGGCGCAGATCCCCGCGCCCAACCAGGGGCTTCAGCCGCAGCCCTGGCTGGTTGACCGGCTGCTGCGCAACATCCTGATCGACGTGACCGGAAACACCCACCGGGCCGAGATCTGCATCGACAAGCTGTTCTCGCCCGACGGGCCGACCGGGCGGCTGGGGTTGGTCGAATTCCGCGGTTTCGAAATGCCGCCCGACGCCAAGATGAGCCTGGCCCAGCAAGTGCTGATCCGTGCGCTGCTGGCCCGGTTCTGGGACAATCCGCTGCAGGGCAAGCCGGTGCGCTGGGGCACCACGCTGCATGACCGGTTCATGCTGCCGCATTTTGTCTGGCAGGATTTCCTCGACGTGCTGCGCGATCTCAAGGCGCACGGCTACGATGTCCGCTCCGAATGGTACGAGGCACAAAAAGAGTTCCGCTTCCCCTTCGCCGGAGAGGTGGAATACGAAGGCGTCCACCTGGAACTGCGCCAGGCGCTTGAGCCGTGGCACGTGCTGGGCGAGCGCGGCGCGATCGGCGGCACGGTGCGCTATACCGACAGCTCGGTCGAGCGGATGCAATTGCAACTGACAGCCACCGATCCGGGCCGGTATATCGTGACGTGCAATCGACGACCGGTGCCGCTGGCCGAAACCGGCACCAGCGGCGTGCGCGTGGGCGGCGTGCGGTTCAAGGCCTGGCAACCGGCCGAGGCGTTGCACCCTGTGCTGCCGGTCAACGCGCCGCTGACCTTTGACATCTTCGATACCTGGTCGGGGCGGGCGCTGGGCGGGTGCACCTATCACGTCGCCCATCNNCCCATCCCGGCGGGCGCAACTATGACACCTTCCCGGTCAATACCAACGAGGCCGACGCCCGCCGGCTGGCGCGGTTCGAGAAAATGGGGCACACTGTCGGACGCTATTGGCCGGTGCCGGAACATCCGCACCCGGAGTTTCCGATGACGCTCGACTTGCGGCGCGCACCTGGGATTTGAACTTGGAAAAGGCGATCTCGCGATCTGTCGGGAAACCGCCCCTGCTTGAAGGGTACCGTCCGCCCAAAGGCGTAGCGGACGAGTTGTTGCGCGCCGACGGTACGTTGCGGCCGGTCTGGCGGCCGATGATCGACTATCTGGCCCGCCAGAGCCCCGAGGAAATCGCCGCCAAGTTCGCGCGAGGCGACCAGTACCTGCGCGACGCGGGCGTGTATTACCGTCAGTACACCGCCGAAGGCAGCAGCCTGCGCGCCTGGCCGATGAGCCACGTGCCGGTGATCATCGACCAGTCCGAATGGGACAACCTGGCAGAGGGGCTGGTTCAGCGGGCTGAGCTGCTGGAACAGGTCATGGCCGATCTCTACGGCGCGGGCGAGATGGTGCGCGGCGGCCTCTTGCCGGCGCATCTGGTGGCGCGCAACCCCGAATGGCTGCGCCCGCTGGTCGGGGTGCAGCCGCGCTCGGGCAATTACCTGCATATCCTGGCGTTCGAGGTGGGCCGTTCGCCCGATGGCAGCTGGCTGGTGCTGGGTGACCGCACACAGGCACCCTCGGGTACCGGCTTTGCGCTGGAAAACCGCATGGCCAGCGCGCGCGTGTTCCATGACCTGTTCCCGGATGCCAAAGTCGAGCGGCTGGCCGGGTTCTTCCGCGCCTTCCGCGACCGGCTGCACAGCCTGCGGCCCGGCGGCGAGGGGCGCGTCGCGATCCTGACACCGGGCCAGCACACCGACACGTATTTCGAACACGCCTATATCGCCCGCTACCTGGGCCTGCTGCTGCTGGAGTGCGAGGACCTGAAGGCGGTCAACGGTCGGCTCATGGTGCGCACGATCGAGGGGCTGGAGCCGGTCAGCGTGCTTTGGCGGCGTCTGGATTCGCGCTTTGCCGATCCGCTGGAGCTGGACGAGAATTCGTACCTGGGCACCCCCGGCATGGTAGGCACCCTGCGCAACGGTGCGGTGACGATGCTGAATGCGTTGGGCTCGGGCGTTCTGGAAACCCGCGCCATGATGGCCTTTCTGCCCCGTATCTGCCAGGCACTGCGCGGCGAGGCGTTGACGCTGCCCAACATCGCAACGTGGTGGTGCGGGCAGCCCAACGAACAGGCCTATGTCACCGACAATTTCGCCCGCATGATGATCGGCCCGGCGATGTCGACCAAGCTGCCCTTCGACATCGACGCCGCCACCGCGCTGGGCGGGCGCTTCCGCTCGCCGGCGCAGATGTCGGTGCGCGACTGGCTGGCGACCAATGGCGCCGATCTTGTCGGGCAAGAGGCCGTCACCCTGTCGACCACACCGGCGATGATCGACGGCCGGCTAGAGCCGCGCCCGATGGTGGTGCGGGTCTTTGCAGTGCGCACGGCGCAGGGCTGGACGGTGATGCCCGGCGGCTATGCCCGCATCGGCCGCACCGACGATCCCACCGCGCTGGCGATGCAGTCGGGCGGCTCTGTCGCCGATGTCTGGGTCGTCAGCCCGACCCCGGTGGAGCATCACACCCTGACTGGTGCCGGCAGCGGCCCCTTCGTGCGACAAGTGCCCGGCCACCTGCCGGCACGCGCCGCTGACAATCTGTTCTGGCTGGGCCGTTATGTCGAACGGGTCAATGCCGCGGTGCGCACCCTGCGCGCCTATCACGTGCGCCTGGAAACCAGTGGTGACGCGCAGATGCCGGTGCAGGATCACCTGGCCGAGATGATGGCGCGGCAAGGGTTCGAGCTGTCCGCGTCGGTGCCGTCGCAACTGCTGGATCTGTTCGGCCATGCCATCACTTGCGCCGGCAAGGTGCGCGACCGGTTCTCGGACGACGGGTTGCACGCGCTGGAAGAACTGGCCGCAAGTGCAGGCGACATGGCGCGCCGCGTCGGGCCGGGGGCCGAGACGGCGCGCGCCCTGGGGGCGCTGCTGCGCGGGCTGGCGGGGTTTGCCGGCCTGGCCAATGACAACATGTTCCGCTTCTCTGGCTGGCGCTTCATGACCATGGGCCGGGCGTTGGAGCGCGGCGTGCAAATGGCCAACCTGCTGGTCGAGTTGACCGCGCCGGACGCGCCGCCGGGCAGCCTGGATGCCGCGATCGAGATTGGCGACAGCGTGATGACTCACCGCCGCCGCTATTCGGTCGAGACCAACCGCAGCACGGTCGTCGACCTGCTGGCGCTGGACCCCGAAAACCCCAGTTCTGTGATCTTTCAGGTCGGCTTGCTGCTGGAGCAGCAAAGCGCGGTGCGCCACACCCGGGAGGCGACCCAGCTAAGCCCCGCCGCGCGCCGCATCCTGCGGCTGCACACCGCGCTGGCCACCGCAGCGGCCGAAACGGTGACAACCGCCGACCTGGCCGCTTTCCGTTTCGACCTGATGCAGATTTCCGATCTGCTGACAGACCAGTACCTGAGCTGAGCCCATGTCCACGCTCTACGATATCACCCTGACGATCCAATACCTGTACGACAGTCCCGCCGGCTCGTCGCGCACGCTGCTGCGGATGATGCCCCGGACCCTGCCGCACCAGCGGGTGATCACCGGGCTCGTGGCGGTCGATCCGGACCCGTCGTACCGGCAGGATGGCAAGGATTTCTTTGGCAACCACACCGTCGAACTGGCGCATGACACCCCGCTGAGCGAGCTGAGCTTTCGCTTTTCTGGCCGGGTCGAGAGCGCCCGCCCGCCCGCCGGTCTGGACCTGTCTACCGTGCTGGCCGAATTGTCACGGGATGTCGAAGAGATCGCCGATATCGGTCCGGACACGCCACACCATTTCTGCGCAAGGTCCGAACGGGTTCGCGACGTGCCCGAGATCGCCGCCTATGCCCGCGCTCTGACCCGGCCCGACATGTCCTCTTTCGACGCGGCTCAGACGTTGTCCACGGCGCTGCACGCCGAGTTTGACTTCGACCCGACCGCCACCGATGTCACCACCGACCCGGCGGTGGCCTTCCGGAACCGGCGCGGGGTGTGTCAGGACATCAGCCACGTGATGATTGCCGGGCTGCGGTCAATCGGGGTTCCGGCGGGTTATGTCTCGGGGTTTCTGCGCACCGTTCCGCCCAAGGGCCAGCCGCGGCTGGAAGGGGCGGATGCGATGCACGCCTGGGTGCGCGCCTGGTGCGGCCATGAAACCGGCTGGGTCGAGTTCGACCCGACCAACGCTATGTTGGCCGGCAGCGATCATGTCGTCGTCGCCTACGGGCGCGATTATGCCGATGTCGCGCCGGTCAAGGGCTCGCTCCGCTCGGCCGGCCCGCACGAGACGCGGCACTTTGTCGACGTGGTTCCGGTAGATCCGGCCTGAGCACCGCTCAGCCGCCGCGCGCCGCCACGCTGTTGCCGTCCATCAGCCCCGTCGGCGGATAAAGCACGATCTGCTCGTCAGGCTCCACCCCGGAGGCAATCGCCGCGGTCAGCCCGTTGTTGGCGGCAACATCCACCGCCCGTTCGCGCGCCAGGCCCTGCTCGACCACGAACAGCGCCCAGCCGTCGCGGCTTCGGAACAGCGATGAGGCCGGCACCGTCACCGCGTCCGGCTGCGACCAGACCACGATCCGCGCCTCAACCCGGAAACCGTGGCCCAGCCCGGCGCGGGCCTCGGGCGGGCTGGTAAAGCGGATGGTGGTGCGCACGCGTTGCTCTTCGACACCCAGTGCCGAGACCTTGGTAAAGCCGGTGGGCGCGATCTTGTGCACTGTTCCCTCAAGCGGTACCGGACCGCCCCAGTCGTCGACGATCACCGCCTGTCCCAGCCGGACCTGCACCGCGTCGGTCGACAGCAGATCGACGGTGATTTCCAGGTCGGCAGCGATGTCGCCGATCTCCAGCACCGGGGTGCCGGCCGCCACGGTTGTCTCGCTTTCCTGCATGATCCGCAGCACTGTGCCCGAAGTTGGCGCCAGCATCGGAATCGCCTGTTCTGCCGCCAGCGCCTCGGCCAGGGCGCGGTCGTCAAAGCCCAGCAACTGGGCCTGCGCGTTCTTCACCTCGGCCGCGCGCATCGACACCGCGGCCCGGGCGGTGTCCAGCGCCGCCAGCGCCGCGCGCATCGCCCGTTCGGCGGTATCCAGCGCCGACTGGCTGACGATGCCCTTGTCGAACAGCGTGCGCGTGCGCTCGAGGCTGGCCTGCGCCAGGTCGCGGTCGGCCATCGCCTTCTTGACGTCGGCCTCGGCGACGCGAAGCCCGGCCGAGGCCGCGGCCACCCCTGCGGCGGCCTGTTCACGGGTGCGCACGTCCAGCGCGCTGGGGGCGGTGGGGCGCATCCGCGCCACCACGGTCTCGTCGCGGATCACCTCGTCGCCGACCTCGATCGCCACCCGTTCCAGCCGCCCGGCGATGGGGGTCGAGACGACATAGGCATTGGCCACGCGTGTCACGCCCTCTTCGTCGATGGTCACGCGCATCGGCCCGCGCGCCACTGTTCCGAAATCCACCAGCAACGGCTGCGGCCAGAAGGCCCAGGTCAGCGCGGCGGCAACCAACGCCAGGGCAATCGCGGTGATCGCAAAGCGGCTGTGGGTGTGTTTGGCCATCATTCCCTCGTCTTCAGCACTTCGATCAGGTCGATCCGGTTCATGTCGCGCCTGACCAACGCGCCGGAAACCGCGGCGGCCATCAGCACCACCACCATGGCCAAGCCATGGGAATAGGGGCTGTGCACCACCGGTATCTGCAGGATGTCGGTGCTGAACACCTGCACGATCAGGTAGGTCAGCCCGCGCCCCAGCGCGATGCCCAGCGGCAGCGCCAACAGCACCACCACCCACAATTCGCCCAGCAGCACAAAGGCCACCTCGGCCCGGGTAAAGCCCATCACCCGCAGGCTGGCAATGTCGCGGGCGCGTTCGGCCAGCGCGATCCGGGCGGCGTTATAGACGATGCCGAAAGTGATCACCGCCGCCACCGCCAACATGACATAACGCACGTTGCCTGGGCCAGAGTTCATCGTCGTCAGAACCGCGTCGCGCTGATCGCGCTTGCGGCTGACGCCGGCCACCGCCGGCATCGCCTTGATCGCCGCGGCAACCGTTGCCTCGCGGCGCGCGTCTACCGTCAGGAATGCCGCCGACACGCGGCCCGGCTCCTTCAATGCGCGGTTCAGCGCGCCGATTTCGACAAAGGCCGGCGCGCCGACCAGCGTCTCGGCGATGCCTGCCACCGGCAGCGTCAGGAGCGGGGGCCGCCCTTCGCGCACGTCGATGGTGATCGTATCGCCCGGCGCAACGTGCAGGATGCCTGCCAGCGGCCGCGACAGCAGCACACCGGCGGGGGGCAGGGCGATGGGCCGCACCGCGCCATCGACGAGGCGGTTCAGCACCGGGTTGGCCGGCCGCCCCTCCAACGCGCCGCGATAGCTGTGCGGCCCGTTGCGCAGGATCGCGGGCACATAGCGCACCGGTTCGGCGTGCAGAACGCCCGGCACGCGGCGCAGCTCAAGCAGCGCCTTGTCCGACCGTGGCAGAGCGAAGGTCACCGTCATGTCCGACAGGTTCATCGCGGTGAAGGTCAGATCGACTGTCTTGGTAAAGCCCGCCATCAGCGACAGCGACGCGACCGACAGCGCCATGCCGCTGGCCACACCCAGGATCGCGCCGCCCATCCGCCCCGGATGCCGGGTCAGCCGGCGCAGCACCATTCGGCTGGGCTGGTCCAGCCAGCGCTTCAGCAGCCGCGCCAGGTCGGCGGTTCGGCTGTAGTCGGGCGGCGTCGGCGGGCGCATCGCCACCGCCGGTGTAAGCGAGAATACCCCGCGCAGCACCAGCAGACCGCCGAGCGAGGCCGAGGCGATGGCGGCGGCAAAGCTGATCACGAATGCCCGCGGATCGACCTGGAAAACGATGAAGGGAAACTTGAAATAGGTCTGGTACAGCACCGCCATGCCATTTCCCGCCGCGATGCCCGCCACCGCGCCAACGCTGGCCCCGGCCACCGCGATCACCAGCACCAGCTTGAGGTAATGCAGGCTTACTTCGATGCTGGAATAGCCGAAGGCCTTGAGCAGCCCAATTTGTCCGCGCTCGGCCTGAACCATGCGGCGCACCACGATGTTCAGCAGGAATGCCGCAATGCCCAGGAAGATCGGCGGGATCGAGGCCGAAGTGCTGCGCAACCCGCGGATCTCTTCCGAGATGTACTTGTTGGACACATGCTCTTCGAGGTCATAGGCACCGGTGCCGCCGTAGGTATCCAGCATCGGATCGAGCCGGGCGATCACCGCTTGTGGCGCGGTGCCGGGCATCAGAGTGACCAGGGCCTCGTTGAAGGCGCCGCGCATGTCGAACAGCGCCTCCATTGCCGGACGGGGCATCCAGATCACGGCAAAGCGCGCGTCGTCGGGCACGATCTCGCCCGGCGGGGTGGTGAACAGGAATTCGGGGCTGCGCACCAGCCCCGAGATGCGGAACGCGCGCCTTGTGCCGTTCAGCGTCGCCGCCAGCGTATCGCCCGGTTTCAGCCCGCGCGCCTGGGCAAAGCTTTCCAGCAGCGCGATCTCGGCGCCATGCCCGCCATCGGGCAAACGCCCCTGGGCCAGGTCCAGGTGGTTGAGCCGGTCGGTGTAGGGATCGGGCAGAGACAGGGCGCGGGCGCGGATCGGCAGTTCGCCCGCCGGGGTGTCGATCAGCGCGCTGCCGCTGACACGGCCTTCGGCGCGGGCCACGCCGGGCAGCGCCGCGATGCGATGCACCAGCCGCGACGGGGCGCGGGTCACCGGCACGAATACCTCGGCCAGGCGATAGCGGTCGTAGTAGGCGCGGCGGGTTTCCTCCAGCGTGTTCACCAGCCCCGACATCATGACCATCATCAGAACGCCCAGCGCAATCACCGCGCCGATCGCCGCGCCCTGGGCCTTCAGGCGCCACAGATCGCGCGCCAGCTTGCGGTTCAGCGGGCTCACCAGACGATTTCTCCGGGGTCGAGGCGCGTTTCGTTCAGGGCTACGTCGCGGATCGCGCCATCGGCAAAGCGGATCACGCGATGCGCCATCTGTGCCGTGGCGGCGGCATGGGTCACGATCAGGATGGTCGTGCCCAGCGTTTGATTGACATCGCGCAGCACCCTCAGCACCGAGCGGCCGGTCTGGCTGTCCAGCGCGCCCGTCGGCTCGTCGCAGAACAGCACGGTGGGTTTCTTGGCGATGGCCCGGGCGATGGCGACGCGCTGCTGCTCGCCGCCCGACAACTCTGACGGAAAATGCCCGGCGCGGTTTGCCAGCCCGACGATGGCCAGCGCCTCGGCCGGGTCCATCGGATCGGCGGCGATCTCGGTCACCAGCTCGACATTCTCCTCGGCGGTCAGCGAGGGCATCAGGTTGTAGAACTGGAACACAAAGCCGACATGGTCACGCCGGTAGCGCGTCAGCGCACGGTCGGGCAGGCCGGTCAGGTCATGTCCTTCGAACCAGGCGCGCCCGCCGCTCGGCCGGTCAAGCCCGCCCAGGATGTTCAGCAGGGTCGACTTGCCGCTGCCCGATGGCCCCAGCAACACGACGATCTCACCCGTCGGGATCTCGAGATCGACACCGCGCAGGGCGTGGACGGCGGTCGGGCCTTCGCCATAGACCTTGGTCAGCCCTTCGGTGCGGAACGCCGGGTGATCGGCGGCGATGTCACGGGGAACGGTCATCTCTGCCTCCGTCCGCAGGCTATCGGGGCAGGTCCCCGACGCAAGGCAAAAATCCGGACGGTGCGCCCGTGTCGCGGGGGCCATGCAGGGCGGTGCCTGGCAATCGGGCCCGATGCCCTTCCCTTCGCCCCGCATCCCGCTAGTATCCGCCGGAAGACGACCGGGAGAATGCACATGACAACCACCACCATTGCCGCGCTACTGGCCCCGCACCGCGACGATGCGCCAGCGCTGGGTGCGCCGGGCCGTGGCTGGCTCAGCTATGGCGGGCTGCGCGACCTGGCGCAGCAGGTGCGCGCCGCGCTGAACGGCGCCGGTATCGGGGCCGCTGACCGGGTGGCCATCGTGCTGCCGAACGGGCCGGAAATGGCGGCGGCCTTTGTCACCATTGCGCAGGCGGCGGTAACCGCACCGCTGAACCCGGCCTACCGGGAAGAGGAATTCGCCTTCTACCTGGAAGACCTGAAGGCCAAGGCCATCGTGCTGCCCGAAGGCTATGACGGCCCAGCCCTGGCCGCCGCGCAGCGCTTTGGGCTGATGGTGCTGCGCCTGTCCGTGCCAGAGGGCGCGCCGGCTGGCACCTTTGCCCTGGCGGCCGAAGGCGATGCGGCGGTTGCCGCCGGCGCAGGGACACCCGGGCCCGATGACGTGGCGCTGATCCTGCACACCTCGGGCACCACCTCGCGGCCCAAGATCGTGCCCCTGCTGCAATCGAATGTCGCCGCCTCGGCCGGGCACATCGCGGCCTCGCTGGCGCTGACGCCGGCTGATCGCTGCCTGAACGTGATGCCGCTGTTCCACATCCACGGGCTGATCGCCGCCGTGCTGGCGTCGCTGTCCGCAGGCGCCTCGGTCTGGTGCGCGCCGGGTTTTGACGCGCTGCGCTTCTTCAGCTGGATGTCCGAGGCGCGGCCCAGCTGGTATACCGCCGTGCCGACCATGCACCAGGCGATCCTGTCGCGCGCCCCGCGCAACGCCGAGGTGATCGCCGATGTGCCGCTGCGCTTCCTGCGCTCGTCCTCGGCCAGCCTGCCGGCGCAGGTGATGACCCAGCTGGCCGAAACCTTTGGCGCCCCGGTGATCGAGGCCTACGGCATGACCGAGGCGGCGCACCAGATGTGCTGCAATCCGTTCGAGCTGCAAAAGCCCGGCGCGGTGGGCAAGGAGGCCGGCCCGAAGGTGCGCATCGCGCATGAGGTGGAGGACCGGCTGGTGGCCGGCACGGGCGAGGTGGTCATTTCCGGCCCCAACGTCACCCCGGGCTACGAGGGCAACCCCGAGGCCAACGCGAAGAGCTTCTTCATGGCGGATGGCGCGCGCTGGTTCCGCACCGGCGACCAGGGCGCCTTCGACGGCGACGGCTACCTTCAGCTGACCGGGCGGTTGAAGGAGATCATCAACCGCGGCGGCGAGAAGATTTCGCCGCTGGAGGTGGACGGGGTGCTGATGGATCATCCGGCGGTGGCGCAATGCGTGACCTTCGCCATGCCCCACCCCAAGCTGGGCGAGGAAGTCGCCGCGGCGGTGGTGCTGCGCGAAGGGGCCGAGGCGGACGAGCGGGCAATCCGCGACTTTGCCGCTGCGCGGGTCGCCGATTTCAAGGTGCCGCGCAAGGTGGTGATCCTGGACGAGATCCCCAAGGGCGCCACGGGCAAGCTGATGCGGATCGGCCTGGCGGAAAAGCTGGGCCTGGGCTGACAGGGCAGCACAACGCCCCTGCGGGGCGTTGCCTCCGGCGGGAGGTATTTGGACAAAGAAGAAGGGCAGGGGCGGCGCGCCTGCCGCAAGGAGGGCGCGATGCGGATCTGTATTTTTGGCGCGGGGGCGATCGGCGGCTACATGGGCGCCAAGCTGGCGCAGGCGGGGGCCGACGTGTCGTTGGTGGCGCGCGGCCCGCACCTGGCGGCGATGCAGGGCGCCGGTCTGCGGCTGATCGAGGAGGGCGGCGAGACCACCGTGCCCGTGCGCGCCGCCGCCGACCCGGCGGAGCTGGGCGTGCAGGACTACGTCATTGTCACGCTCAAGGCGCATTCGGTGCCCGGCGTGGTGGGGGCCATGGCGCCGCTGATCGGGCCGGGCACGACCGTGGTGTCGGGGGTGAACGGCGTGCCGTGGTGGTATTTCCACAAGCACGGCGGCGCGCTGGAAGGCACGCGGCTGGCCTCGGTCGATCCGGGGAACGCGCAATGGGACGGCTTTGGCCCGGACCGGGTGCTGGGCTGCGTCGTCTACCCGGCGGCCGAGGTGATCGCGCCGGGCGTCGTCAAGCATATCGAGGGCAACCGGTTTTCGCTGGGCGAGCCGGATGGCAGCAAGTCCGAGCGGGCGTTGGCCCTGTCGGCGGCGCTGACGGCGGCAGGGCTGAAGGCGCCCGTGCGCCCGCGCCTGCGCGACGAGATCTGGGTCAAGCTGTGGGGCAACCTGTCGTTCAACCCGATCTCGGCGCTGACCCATGCCACGCTGGACGTGTTGTGCACCGACCCCGGAACGCGCGCTGTGGCGAAGGGCATGATGCTGGAGGCGCAGGCCGTCGCAGAGGCGCTGGGCGTCAAGTTCCCGATCGACGTCGAGCGGCGCATCGACGGCGGCGCGGCGGTGGGGGCGCATCGCACCTCGATGCTGCAGGACCTGGACGCCGGCCGGCCGATGGAGATCGACGCGCTGGTCACCTCGGTGCAGGAACTGGGGCGGATTACCGGCCTGCCGACGCCCACCATCGACACGGTGCAGGCGCTGGTGGCGCTGCGCGGGCGCGTCGCGGGGCTTTACGCCTGAGGCTACTCTGCGGCGGTCGAGGTTCCCTGCGGCGGGCGCACCTCTGTGCCGGTCTTGCCGTCGCCCATGGTCAGGAACACGGTCAGGTCCTCGGCGTGGTCGCGGATCAGCGGATCGCTGACCAGGCCCAGCCGCGCCGCCAGCGCGGCAAGATCGGCCCGGTTGCGCGCGCCGGTCTTCTGCTGCACCGCTGTCAGCCGCTGCCGCACCGCCGAGAAGGAGATGCCGAGGCCATGCGCGATCTGCTTGTCGAGCAGACCCTGGCCGACCATGCGGATCAGTTCCTTTTGCTTGGCCGTCAGCTGGTTGCGCTGGATGAACTCGGCCTTGAACAGCTCGGAGTAGCGGGTGTGGGCGGACAGGGCGGCGGCGTGAAGCGTCCATCCGTGCGCATCCATCAGCGCGTCGAATTGCCTCCGCGACAGACGTCCGCCAAAGCACATCACCGCCGCCTGCCCAGGATCGCCCATGCGCAGCGGGAAGGCCACGCCGGCCTCGAGCCCCATCTGCGCCGACAGCTGGATATGGCGCCGCTTCTCTGGCGAGATCTCGCCCTGTTCGTCGAGATAGGCCGGGCCGACCATCAGCGGCGTCAGGTAATGTACCGCGTGCATGCGGAAGTTGGACGTATGGCGGATGTGCGGGAACTGCCGCACGAAGTCGAGCCACTTGCTGTCGAACGTGGTGCGGATGAACTGGGCCTGTTCCCAATTGCGGAAATCCGTGGCGTAGACGTAATCCACCACCTCAAGCCCAAGCGAGCGGGCCAGCGTCAGCACGACATTCCAGACCTCATCGGTGCTGGTGCAGCGTTCCAGTCGCAGCAGAACCTCAAGCAGTTCCGCCGGTATGAAACGCTCTGCCGCGCGCAGCGGCCGATGTACCAAGTGATCCATGTCGTCTACCTGCCCGGTTCAACCCTAGGGCGGCAGAGACGGGGCGGCAAACGACCAAAAATGACAGGTTGGCGCGGCGCCTTGCAGCCCCTTGTCACGCGCTAACAATACCGTCAGGTAGTACGGGACAAGCGGAGGCGAGATGGAACAGGCAGGCCTGTATGCCCTTGCGGCATTTATCGTGGGGATGTCGAAAGGCGGGCTGGCGACGGCGGGCGCGCTGGCGGTGCCGATCCTGTCGCTGTGGATGGATCCGCTGACCGCGGCCGCCTACCTGCTACCGATTTACATCATCAGCGATGTTGTCGGTGTGTACCTGTATCGGCACGACTATTCGCGCCCCAACCTGATGGTGCTGATACCGGCCGGGCTGGTCGGGGTTATTGTCGCAACCCTGGTCGCGCCGTACCTGGCGGCCAGCGTCGCCAAGTTCCTGACCGGCATGATCGGCGTGGTCTATTGCGTGCAGGCGTTCCTGCGCGCCTGGCGCGGCACGGTGGAGCCGCGGCCCTTCGTGGCCTGGCGCGGCATGATCTGGGGCACGCTTGCGGGCATCACCAGCTTCATCTCGCATAACGGCGGGCCACCCTTCCAGGCATTCGTCTTGCCGCAGAAGCTGCCCAAGCTGGCGTTTGCCGGCACCACCACCATCACGTTTGCCGCCATCAACCTGTTCAAGCTGCCGGCCTATGGCGCGGTCGGCCTCATGGCCGGGTTCGACTGGAAAACGACCACCTGGATGGCGGCGGTGGCTGTTGCCGGGGCTGTGGTCGGGCGGCGGTTGACGGTCATCCTGCCGGACCGCGTCTATATCACCTTCATCCAGGTCACGCTGTTCCTGATCTCGATCTACCTGGTGGGCGAGGCGTTGGTTAGCTGGCTTGGCCGGGCAGGCGGGTGAACTCGATCAGGTCCCAGCGGTTGCCCCAGGGATCGCGGAATACCGCCACCGTGCCATAAGGCTCGTGCCGGGGCGGTTCCTCGAAAACCACGCCGCGCGCGGCAAAGGCGGCATGGTCGCGGGCGAAGTCGTCTGTCGACAGGAACAGCCAGACCCGTCCGCCGCCTTGCCGGCCGATGGCGGCGCGCTGGTCGCCCACCGCGCGGGCCAGCAGGAACTGTGTCTGCGCGCCGGGCGGGGCCACGCGCACCCAGCGCTTGCCGCCGCCCATGTCGGTGTCTTCCAGCAGGTCAAACCCCAGCGCGCCGGCGAAGAAGGCGATGCCCTCGTCATACTCGGGCACCAGGATGGCCAGTTGCGCCAGATGCATCGTTCAGCCCCGCCGTGTCCAGTTCAAAGCGTCGTCCAGGCGGTCGTCGCCCCAGAATACCTCGCCGTCCACAACGAAAGTGGGAGAGCCGAAAATGCCCAGGTCCATCGCCTCTTGCGTTTCGTCCGCCAGGCGGGCCGCGATCCGGTCGCTTGTCGCCAGAGCCATCACGCGGGCCGGGTCCTGTCCCGCCGCCGCAAGGCTTGCGGACAGGTTCGGGTCTTCGCCCGCGGGCTGCCCCTCTTCGAACCACAGCCGATAGGTGGCGCGGGTGTAGGCCTCGCCCCAGCCTTCTTCCATCCCCAACAGGGCCACCTGGTTGGCCAGCACCAGGTCGCGCAAGGGGTAGGGGGCTGGAATGCGCGGCGTCAGGTCATAGCCCGGCGCCCGGCGCTCGATATCGCGCCACATATAGGCCATCTTGGCCGGCTTGTCCTTGAACGGGATATTGTTCTGCACGGTCATCATGTGGCGGACATTGAAGGGCCGCCACCGGAAACGCGCGCCGGTGGTGCGTTCAACCCCGGGCAGCCGCATGACGGTCAGATAGCTGTATGTGCTGCCGATGGAGTACCAGAAATCGATTGGCGTCATGGTGGCTCCTCCCTTGCGTGATGGCGGCAGAATACCAAAGGAGCCCGCCTGTTGGCCAGATCGCCGTGGGCCGGGCGCAAAGGCGCCTAGCGGGGCACCAGATCGAAGATCACCCGATTGCCCCACCGCACGAACCACGTGCCCAGCCACGAACAAACCGCCCGGGCACTGCCAGGGCGGATTTGTTCGGCCATTGTGGAGCGCCGCATGGCGGCACGGTTACTCCAGTTCGACCAGCAGATCCTTGGCGTCGATCTGCGCGCCCGGGCCGACGAGCACCGCCTTGACCACCGCGTCGCGCTCGGCCGACAGGCCGGTTTCCATCTTCATCGCC
>JAGRMT010000302.1 GCA_020441125.1 Roseivivax sp. | reverse complement strand
CATGGCTCGTTCACCGGCGCCTTTGTCGGCATGGTCGCCTTTGACATCACCGGCCAGGGTTGCACCGCCGATTTCACCCGTTTCCGTTATGCGCCGGAAGGCACCTGATGCGCAGCTTCCTGGATGTCTACGATCTGGAAAGCGGCGCGGTGCACACGGTACTGGCCGCCGAAACGCACCTTGAGGCGCCGAACTGGACGCCGGACGGCGCGTCGCTGATCGTCAACGGCGACGGGCTGCTGTACCGCGTGCCGCTGGCCAGCCCGGCGCTGCATCGCATCGCCACCGGCCCGATGGTGCACCTGAACAACGATCACGGCCTGTCGCCCGACGGTGCCACCCTCGCCATATCGGACAAGACTGAGACCGGCCGCTCGTGCATCTACACGCTGCCCGTCGGCGGCGGCGCGCCGCGCCGGGTTACCCGCCAGGTGCCCAGCTGGTGGCACGGCTGGTCGCCCTGCGGCGCCCGGCTGACCTATACCGCGGTGCGCGAGGGCGATTTCTGCATCGCGACCTGCGGCCTGTCCGGCGAGGGCGAGCGTATCGTGATCGGCGGGCCGCATCATTATGACGGGCCCGATTACTCGCCCGATGGCGACTGGATCTGGTTCAACTCGGACCGCGGCGGCACCATGCAGCTGTGGCGCGTGCGCCCCAACGGCCGCGATGCCGAGCAGATGACAGACGACGACCGTGTCAACTGGTTCCCGCATCCGTCGCCCGACGGCCGGCACGTGGTTTACCTGTCTTATGCCCCCGGCACCGAGGGTCACCCGCCCGACCGAGAGGTCGAGCTGCGCCTGATCGACATCGGCACCGCAGAGGTCCGCACCCTGGTCAGCCTGTTCGGGGGGCAGGGCACGTTGAACGTCCCCTGCTGGGCGCCGGACGCGGGCCGGTTCGCCTATATGCGCTATGCCCGGCGCGACGTATTCTTGGAGGAGTCCAGCCATGCCTAAAACGATGAAAGGCCCGGCCCTGTTCCTGGCCCAGTTCGCCGGTGACGCGGCGCCGTTCAACACATTGGGCGGCATTGCCCGATGGGCCGCCGACCTTGGCTACAAGGGTGTGCAGATCCCCACCTTTGACGGGCGTCTGTTCGACCTGGACAAGGCGGCCAGCAGCGCGGCCTACCGCGACGAGGTGCAGGGTGTTTGCGCCGACGCCGGCGTCGCGATCACCGAGCTGTCGACCCACCTTCAGGGCCAGCTGGTGGCGGTGAACCCGGCCTATGATGCGGCGTTCGACGCGTTTGCGCCTGCCGCCGTGCATGGCAATGCCAAGGCGCGCGCCGAATGGGCCACGGACCAGATGAAGAAGGCGGCCCGGGTCAGCCGGGCGATGGGGCTGGACAACACGGTCAGCTTCACCGGCTCGCTGGCGTTCCCGTTCCTCTACCCCTGGCCGCAGCGGCCCGCCGGTCTGATCGAGGAGGCGTTTGCCGAACTGGCGCGGCGCTGGAAGCCGATCTTGGACGTGTACGAGGACGAGGGCGTGAACGTCGGGTTCGAGATTCACCCGGGCGAGGACGTGTTCGACGGCGCGACCTTCGAGATGTTCCTTGACGCTCTGGACGGGCACGCGCGCTGCCAGATCAACTACGACCCGTCGCATTTCCTGCTGCAGCAGATGGATTACCTGTCGTTCATCGACATCTACCACGAACGGATCTGCGCGTTCCACGTCAAGGACGCCGAATTCAACCCCGATGGCCGGCAGGGTGTCTATTCGGGTTATCAGCCCTGGCTTTCTCGCGCCGGACGGTTCCGCTCGCTGGGCGACGGGCAGGTGGATTTCTCGGGCATCTTCTCGAAGCTGGCGCAGTACGACTATGACAGCTGGGCCGTGCTGGAATGGGAATGTTGCCTGAAGTCGCCGCAGCAGGGCGCGGCCGAGGGTGCGCCGTTTATCGCCAGCCACATCATCGAGGTCACGGAAAAGGCCTTTGACGACTTCGCCGGGGGCGAAACGGACATGGCGGCGATCCGCAAGATGCTGGGGGTGGCGTGATGGCGCGGCTGAAACTGGGCATGGTCGGCGGCGGGCAGGGCGCCTTCATCGGCGCCGTGCACCGCATCGCCGCCCGCATCGACAACGAGTGGGAGCTTGTCGCCGGCGCGCTCAGCTCTGATCCGGAGCGCGCCCGTGCCTCGGGGGCCGATCTGGGCCTCGACCCGGCCCGCGTCTACGGCTCCTACCAGGACATGGCCCGGGCCGAGGCGGCACGGCCAGACGGCATCGACGCGGTCGCCATCGTGACGCCGAACCACATGCACGCCGGTCCTGCCGTCGCTTTCCTGCGCGCCGGCATCAACGTGATTTGCGACAAGCCGCTGGCCGCCACGGCAGACCAGGCGGCCGAGATCGAGTCAGCGGTGCGCGAAACCGGCAAGCACTTCATCCTGACGCACAACTACACCGGCTATCCGCTGATCCGGCAAGCCCGGCAGATGGTGGCCGAGGGCGCGTTGGGCACGCTGCGGCTGGTTCATGTCGAATACGTCCAGGACTGGCTGACCGAGGAAACCCACAACAAGCAGGCCGACTGGCGCACCGATCCGGCGCGCTCCGGTGCCGGCGGCTGCGTCGGCGACATCGGCACCCATGCCTATAACCTGGCGAGTTTCGTTACCGGGCTTCACGCCACGTCGCTTTCTGCCGATCTCGATGCCTTCGTGCCGGGCCGGCAGGTCGATGACAACGTTCACGTGATGCTGCGCTACCCCGGCGGTGCCAAGGGCATGCTCTGGGCCAGCCAGGTGGCGGTGGGCAATGAAAACGCGCTGCGCCTGCGGGTCCACGGCACCCGCGGCGGGCTGGAATGGGCGCAGGAAAACCCCAACGTGATGACCTTCACCCGTTTCGGCGAGCCAAAGCAGATTCTCACCCGCGGCGGCGCCGGGGCGATCGGCGCCGGCATCGAAGGCACCCGCGTGCCCCCCGGCCATCCCGAAGGATATCTCGAAGGGTTCGCCACCATCTACCGCGACGCCGCGTCGATCATTCGCGGCACGGCAACGCCGCCCGCTCCGGGAATAGGCGAAGGGATCGAAGGGATGCGCTTCATCGCCGCCTGCATCGCGTCCTCGCGATCCGATGCGGCCTGGACGGCGCTGTGACAGCGCCGTCCGACCTTGTCACGCCAGTTCGGTGACAACCTCGATATTGCCCTTGGTCGCGTTCGAATAGGGGCAAATGAAATGGCCGCGCTCGGCGATCTTCTCGGCCACGTCGCGCGCCACGCCGGGCAGCGATACCACCAGCCGCACCGCCAGGCCAAATCCGCCGTCGCTGCGCGGCCCGATACCCACATGCGCGGTGACAGAGGCATCCTCGGGCACCGTTCCCAGCTTTTCGTTCTGCGCGGCAAAGCGCATCGCCCCCAGGTAGCAGGCCGCGTAACCGGTGGCGAACAGCTCCTCGGGGTTATGTCCTGCACCGGAACCGCCCAGTTCTTTCGGGCTGGCCATGGTCACGGTCAGCATTCCCGAAGACAGCCGCGACGTGCCGTTGCGGCCGCCGCCGGTGGCCCGGGCCTCGGTCCAGTACTTGGGATCGACAGACATCATATTTTCCTTTCGCGCGATTATATCGTGCGCGATTGATATCCGGACGCCACCGTCGAGTCAATCGCTTGCGGAAAGGTCGCGCACAACCTAATCATGTGTGCATGAGCATGCCCCCCGACGCCATGATCTGCTTCGCGCTCTATTCCGCGGCCCATGCCATGCAGCAGGCCTATCGTCCGCTGCTTGATCCGCTTGGCCTGACCTATCCGCAATACCTCGTCCTCAGCGCGCTGTGGTCCGGCCAGGAGCCGCCCACCGTCGGTGCCATTGGCCGCCAGCTTCAGCTCGAATCGAGTACCCTGACGCCGCTGCTGAAACGGCTCGAGGCGATCGGCCTGATCCGGCGAACCCGCGACACCGCCGACGAACGCCAGGTGCGCGTGCACCTGACGGATGACGGGCGCGCGATGCAGGCACGCGCCGCCCATGTGCCCGACTGCATCCTCGAACGCACCGGCATGACGCCCCAGGCCCTGCTGGCCCTGCGCGATCAGGTCACCGCCCTGCGCGACCGGCTGCGCGCCACCGCCTGACGCGGCGCCGTCCCTTGCCGTTCGGACGCGGCGGCCACGCCAGGCTGCGCCTGTCCCTTCTTCTTGCCCCAAATACCCCGGGGGAGCGCGAGGGGGCGACGCCCCCTCGCTCGCCGCTGGCCACAATGCAAAGGGGCGGGCCTTTCAGCCCGCCCCCGTCACTTCCTTGCGTGACCGATCAATGCACCACGGCATCATCCGGCTTGGGCCGGTTGGTCGCCGCGATCCGGTCGCCGATGATCAGGCCATCAGCCCCGGCGGTAACCGGGATCGTGTCGCCATCCATCACGTCGCCCGCCAGCAGCATCTCGGCCAGCGGATCCTGGATCGCGCGCTGGATCACCCGCTTGAGC
>JAGRMT010000010.1 GCA_020441125.1 Roseivivax sp. | reverse complement strand
ATCAGCTCGGCATAGCGCGGCATGAGCGAGTCCTTCAGGTGGCCAGAGCCGCTGTCGAGCGTGATCTGCTCGATCCCGCGGTGCGCCTCCAGCAGGATCGTGCCGCCCGGAGTTTCGTAGATCCCGCGTGATTTCATGCCGACAAAGCGGTTCTCCACGAGGTCCAGCCGGCCAACGCCATGCTTGCGGCCCATCTCGTTCAGCTGGGTCAGGATCGTTGCAGGCGACATGGCCACGCCATTGATCGCCACCGCATCGCCGCGCTCAAAGGTGATTTCCACCATCTCGGGCGTGTCGGGCGCGTCCTCGGGGTGCACGGTGCGCTGATAGACGTAATCGGGCGCTTCCTGCGCCGGATCTTCCAGAACCTTGCCCTCGGACGAGGTGTGCAGCAGGTTCGCGTCGACAGAGAAGGGCGCCTCGCCTCGCTTGTCCTTGGCGATCGGGATCTGGTTCTGTTCGGCAAAGTCCAGCAGCTTGGTCCGGCTGGTCAGCGACCACAGCCGCCACGGCGCGATCACCTTGATGCCGGGGTTCAGCGCATAGGCGCTGAGTTCGAACCGCACCTGGTCGTTGCCTTTGCCGGTCGCGCCATGCGCCACGGCGTCGGCGCCGGTCATCGCGGCGATTTCGACCAGCCGCTTGGAAATCAGCGGGCGGGCGATCGACGTGCCCAGCAGGTACAGCCCTTCATACAGCGCGTTGGCACGGAACATCGGGAAGACGAAATCGCGCACAAACTCTTCGCGAACGTCCTCGATGTAGATGTTCTCGGGCTTGATCCCCAGCATCTCTGCCTTCTGGCGCGCCGGCTCCAGCTCTTCTCCCTGGCCGAGGTCTGCGGTGAAGGTCACCACTTCACAACCATATTCGGTTTGCAGCCATTTCAGGATGATCGAGGTGTCAAGGCCGCCGGAATAGGCAAGCACAACTTTCTTGGGCGCGGACATGGAGGGATTCCCTTTCAGACTGCCGGGCGGATTATCCGGTTTTGCGCGCAACCTCAAGGCAAGGGCCGTTGACCCCGCGCCGGGCCGGCACCATGTTGGCGGCAACAGACAACCAATGGGAAATCCGCCACATGCAGGGCATTCAGATTTTCGCACATTCGGTGCGGCTGGTGCTGAATCATCTCGACGTGGCGCTGCGGGTATCGCTGGTGCTGTACCTGGTTCAGATCTCGGTCATGGTCGCGCAATACCTGAACCCGCCGCGGATCGAACGGATCAACGGCGTGGACGTGGCGCTTCTGGATCCCGGCCCGGCGATCCTGATCGCGCTGCTGTCTTTGCTGGCCACCGTCGCCAGCCTTTGGATTGCCGTTGCCTGGCACCGGTTCGTACTGACGGGCGAACAGCCGCGCGGCTGGTTGCCGGAATGGCAGGGCGGGCGGATGCTGGGATATCTCGGCCGGTCGCTGCTGATCGGCATCATCGTGGTTCTGGCGGTCGCCGCGGCGTCGATTCCGTTGATGATGCTGATGGCCGTGATGCCGGGCGTTGTGCAAAGCTTTCTGCCCTTCGCCATGGTGGCGCTGGGCAGCGTGATCATCTTCCGTCTGGGGGTGATGCTGCCGGCGGGCACCATCGACCGCAAGCTGACCCTGCGCCAGGCCTGGCAGGCCACAAGCGGGCAGACCGACACGATCCTGGTGCTGGCGCTGGTGGCGGCGGGCGCGGCGGTGGTGGTGCAGATCCCCACGCTGGTCTCAGGCGACCCGGGATCGCTGATCAGCCTGGTCTATTCGATCGCGGTCAACTGGTTCGTGACGATGATCGGCGTGTCCATGCTGACCACGCTTTACGGTCATTTTGTCGAAGGCCGCGCCATCGACTGACTTGCGCCGCATCGGCCCTTGGGCCAGAGATCGGATATGACCGATTTTCTGGACAAGGCCAAAGCGGCCACAGAGGCGATGCGTGCGGTGTTTCCCGAAACGCCGCTGCTGCGCAATGATCACCTGTCAGAGCGCTACGGCGCCGATATCTGGCTGAAGCGCGAAGACCTCAGCCCGGTGCGCAGCTACAAGCTGCGCGGTGCGTTGAACGCCATGCGCAAGCGCGCCGATGTGGACCTGTTCGTTGCCGCCAGCGCCGGAAACCACGCGCAGGGCGTGGCCTACATGTGCCGGCATTTCGGCAAGAAGGGCGTGATCTTCATGCCCGTCACCACACCGCAGCAGAAAATTCAGAAAACCCGCATGTTCGGCGGTGACAACATCGATATCCGCCTGGTCGGCGACTATTTCGACGATTGTCTTGCTGCCGCGCGCGCCTTTTGCGCGACCGAGGGCGGGCACTTCCTGTCGCCCTTCGACGATGCGGACGTGATCGAGGGGCAGGCCAGCGTCGCGGTGGAAATCGAGGCGCAACTGGGCCGTGCGCCCGATCAGCTGGTGATCCCGGTCGGCGGCGGCGGTCTGGCGTCTGGCTTGCTGCGCTATTTCGGCAATTCGGTGCAATACACCTTTGTCGAGCCCGCGGGCGGCGCATGCCTGCGCGCCGCGCTGGTTGCCGGCAAGCCGGTCACCCTGCCCACGGTCAACACCTTTGCCGATGGCGCGGCGGTGGCCCGGATCGGCGAGCAGACCTTCGAATACCTCAAGAACGTCGGCCTGGCCAACGCCCTGACCGTGCCAGAGGACCGGCTGTGCACCACCATGCTCGAGATGCTCAACGTCGAGGGCATCGTACTGGAACCCGCCGGCGCGTTGTCGGTCGATGCGCTCAAGGATATGGGCCAGTCGATCCGCGGGCGCACGGTGGTCTGCATAACTTCCGGTGGCAACTTCGACTTCGAACGCCTGCCCGAGGTCAAGGAACGCGCCCAGCGCTATTCGGGGGTAAAGAAATACTTCATCCTGCGGCTGCCCCAGCGCCCCGGGGCGCTGCGCCAGTTCCTGGATTTCCTCGGCCCCGACGATGACATTGCTCGGTTCGAGTACCTGAAAAAATCCGCGCGCAACTTCGGCTCTGTCCTGATCGGGATCGAAACCTCGGCGCCCGAGAATTTCGAACGGCTGTTCGCCCGCCTGGACGAGGAAGGGCTGGTCTACCAGGACATCACCGAGGACGAAACGCTGGCGCAGTTCGTGATCTGATGAGCTTTGCCGGCCAAAGCGCGGTGGTAACGGGGGCCGGCCAGGGCATCGGCCGGGCGCTGGCCCGGGCGCTGGCGCAATCCGGGGCACAGGTTGTGGTTTCAGACCGCGATCCGGCGCGCGCCCAGGCGGTGGCGGTGGAAACAGGTGGGCTGGCCGTGGCCTGCGACGTCACGCAACCCGATCAGATCGCCGCGCTGGCCGAGGCCGCGCGCCATGCCAATGGCGCCATCGACATCTGGATATCCAACGCCGGTTTCGCCGCCGGGGAACCGTCCGGCGCCGCCTCGGCCCCGGATGCGCAATGGCAGGCCAGCTGGGAGGTGCACGTGATGGCGCATCTGCGCGCTGCGCGCCTGGTTCTGCCAGAGATGACGGCACGCGGTTCGGGCCGGCTGGTGAACATCGCCTCGGCTGCCGGGCTGCTGTGCCAGGTCGGCGATGCGGCCTATTCCGCCACCAAGCACGCCGCTGTTAGCCTGGCGCAATCGCTGGCGATCGACCATGGCGACGCGGGCGTGCAGGTGTCCGTCGTCTGCCCGCTGTTCGTGGCCACGCCGTTGCTGGGCTATGCCGACGACGCGCCGCAAGACCGGCCGCATGACCGGGTTCTGTTGCCCGAGGACGTGGCCCGCGCCACGCTGGATGGCATGCGCGAAGGTCGATTCCTGATCCTGCCGCACCCCGAGGCGGCAGAGTACCTGCGCCGCAGGGCCGCCGACACCGATCGCTGGATCGAAGGGATGCGACGTATGCGGCGTGGCATGGGCGATGTGCTGCAATCAGGCGACTTCGCCGCGATTCACCGCCACATCTGACCGTGCTCAGGCCGCGGCTCCACGGGCCAGCCCGGTCAGAAAGCATCCCTTTGACTGGGTATAGAGCGTGCGCAGCGCCGGCAGGTCCACCGGCAGGCCGACCCGCGCCGAAGTCTCGTTCAGCGACACCTGGGCGGCCACGTCGGCAAAGCCCAGGTTGGTGGCGCTGCCTTTCAGAAAATGCATCGCGTCCGCCATGTCGGCTGCGCTTTCGCGCCCGGTCAGCATGGCCAGCTTGGCCTCGAACTCCTCCAGGAACAGCGTCGCCACTTCCTCGAACGCCTCTTGCCCGATTTCGTCCATCAGTTCGTTCACCCGAGCCCAGGAAATCATTCAATGCCTCCATTTTTGGGCATCATGCGGCGTCGGGGTGAACGGAAACTTGATAGAAAACCTTTAACGATCTTTCCCGCTGGTTTCAGCGCTCGTTAACACCGCCGGCCCTAACTCGGTTGCCGAAACAATCCGACACGAGGGTATGCGTGCCCAGAGCGATCAGACAAACCGTCACCCCCGCGGCCGATGGCGCCCCGCGTCACTCTGTTCTGGTGGTCGATGACAGTCGCGTGCAACTGCGCGTGCTGTCGGCCTTGCTGGGCAAGATGGGCTACGCCGTGTCAGAGGCAGAATCGGCCGAGGACGCGCTGGCGCAATGTGCGCGGCGCCAGCCCGACATGGTGATTTCCGACTGGATGATGCCTGGCATGACAGGGCCGGAGTTTTGCCAGGCCTTGCGCCGTGCGACGCCAAACCACTACAGCTATTTCATCCTGCTGACCGCCAAGAGCGCGAAGGAAGAAATCGCCGAGGGGCTGAACGCCGGTGCCGACGATTTCCTGACAAAGCCGGTGAATCAGAGCGAGCTGCGCGCGCGGCTGGCAGCCGGTACCCGCATTCTGGCCATGCAGGAGGAATTGCAGGCCAAGAACCAGGTGATCACGCAGGCGCTGTCAGAGCTCAAGCAGGTCTATGACGGGATCGAGCACGACCTGACCCACGCCCGCGCGCTGCAACAGTCACTGGTGCCCGACCGGACTCGCGATTTTGGCGCTGCTCGGATCAGCCTGTTGTTTCAGCCCTGCGGCCATGTCGGCGGCGATCTGGTTGGGCTGTTCAGCCCCGGACCCGGACAGGTGGGTTTCTACAACCTGGATGTTTCGGGCCACGGCATCGCCTCGGCCCTGGTCAGCGCGCGAATCGCCAGCTATTTCAGCGGCGACCTGCCCGAACAGAACATCGCCCTGTGCGCCGGCAAGGATGGCGCCATTGAGTTGCGCCGGCCGTGCAAGGTGGCCGAAGTCCTGAACGCGCGCATGTTGCAGGATCAGGGCATGATGGAATACTTCACCATTGCCTATGCCACCGCCGACCTGAACACCGGCGCGATCCAGATGGTGCAGGCCGGTCACCCGCCGCCGCTTCTGCTGCGGGCCGATGGCCGCGCCGAGTTTGTCGGTTCCGGCGGGATGCCAATCGGGTTGATGCCCGATCCGATCTACAAGTCGGTTCCGATCCAGCTCGGTCCTGGCGACCGGTTGCTGATCTATTCCGACGGCATGACCGAACTCATGCAGAAAGACGGCTCTGCGCTGGACGGGGCGGGCCTGCTGGCGCTGGTGCGCGAGGTACCCGAGACCAAGTCGGGCCCCGAGTACCTGGACGATCTCTATTGGCGGCTGTGCGCCCTGCGCGATCGCGACAATCCTCATGACGACGACATTTCCGCCGTGCTGTTCGAACGTCCGGCCTAGAACCGCGTATGCCGCCAGGCAAAGGCACGGTCGCCCTCGTTATCCAGCATTTCGACGGCCTGCGCCGCCGGCACCCAGACCGCGCTATGGCCCGGCTCTGTCGGCGGGCCCAGGCGCAGGCTGGGCCGCGCGCCGTATATCACGCAAAGCTTTTCTGCCCAAAGGTCATACTCGGGCATGTAGGTATAGCGCCGGTAGGCACCCAACCGGCGCACCCCGGTGATCTGCCAGCCGGTTTCCTCGCGCACTTCGCGCATCAGCGCCGGAATGGCAGATTCGCCCGCGTCGATCCCGCCTCCGGGCAGCTGGTATTCGGGCAAAGGGTCCTCCTGGAAGGTCAGCAGGACAGCGTCGCCGCGCTGCAAAAGACCATAGACCCCAGGGCGTAACCGGTACTTTTGCCCCTTACCGGGTACTTCGCCATACCGCCTGATCATCCCGCCCCCTTGGTCCTGCCGCAGCAAGTGTCTATATGGGGCCGATATGCCATGCCTTCGGCCGGTAAGGAAACCCATGACCATCGGTACAAAAATCGCGTGGGACGATACCGTCCTGCCATTCCAACTGGACAATTGCGACATGCGTGGACGCGTCGCGCGCCTTGATGGCGTGCTGAGCGGTATCCTGCGCCAGCACAACTATCCCCCCCAGGTCGAGGCGCTGGTCGCCGAGATGGCCCTGCTGACCGCGTTGATCGGCCAGACGATCAAGCTACGCTGGAAACTGTCGCTGCAGGTTCAGTCCAAAGGCCCGGTGCGGATGATCGCCACCGACTACTACGCCCCCGAGAAAGAGGGCGACCCGGCGCGCATCCGCGCCTATGCCAGCTTTGACGCCGAGCGCGTCACCGATCCCAGCCCCGGCGCGCAGATCGGGCAGGGATACTTTGCCATCCTGATCGACCAGGGCAAGGGAACTGCGCCTTACCAGGGCATCACCCCGCTGACCGGCACCACGCTGGCCCAATGCGCCGAGGCGTATTTCGCACAGTCTGAACAGCTGCCGACGCGGTTCGCCCTGCGTTTTGGCCGCTCTACCGAGCCGGGCGTGCCCGAACACTGGCGCGCAGGCGGGATTATGCTTCAGCACATGCCCAAGGCCTCTCCCTATGCCAGCGGCGGCGGCTCTGGCGAAGGCGGGCTGCTGGCCGCAGCCGACCTGGTGGACGGCGATGAAGGCGAAGCCTGGAACCGGCTGAACTTCCATCTCGACACCGTCGAGGAACTGGAACTGATCGGCCCCGCCGTGGCGCCGACGGACCTGCTGGTGCGGCTGTTCCACGAAGAGGCCCCGCGCATCTTCGACGCGCAACCGGTGCGGTTCGGCTGCACCTGCTCGGAAGAGCGGGTCCGGCAGAGCCTGTCGATCTATTCGGCCAAGGACATCGAGAAGATGACCACGGATGAAGGGACCGTCACCGCCGATTGCCAGTTCTGCGGCGCACATTACGTGCTGGATCCGGCATCTGTCGGGTTCGAGGCCAAGCATGACTGACATGCTGGACAAGGTCCGGCGGGCGCTGGCGGCTGACAGCCGCCCCTCGTCGGATTTTGACCTGAACCCGGATTTCATCCTGCCCGAAGGCCGGGTTTTGCGCCCGGCCGGCGTTCTGGTGCCGTTGATCGACGGCCCGGCAGGGTTAGAGGTGATCCTGACCAAGCGCTCCTCGGCGCTAAAGCATCACCCGGGGCAGATCGCTTTTCCCGGCGGCAAGCAGGACGAAGGCGACGCCACCGTGGTCGACGCCGCACTGCGCGAGGCCCAGGAAGAGATCGCCCTGCCCACGGCGCTGGTGGATGTCATGGGCACGCTGCCGCACCACGAAACGGTCACCAATTTCCTGGTTACGCCGGTTGTGGCCCATGTTCGCGCCCCTTTCGACGCCCGGCCCGAACCGGGCGAAGTGGCCGAAGTGTTCCGTGTGCCGCTGGCCCATGTCGCAGACCCGACGAAATTCGTGATCGAGGGGCGGATGTGGCGTGGCCACAAGCGCCACTATTTCACTGTTCCCTACGGGCCCTATTACATCTGGGGCGCCACCGCGCGGATTTTGCGCGGCCTGGCGGACAGGCTGGCGCCATGAGGATCGCCGGCTCCTGGCTGACCCGCCGAGGCACGCAGGCCGTGCTGGCGATGCTGACCGGGGCGGGCTATCAGGCCTATCTGGTAGGTGGCTGCGTGCGCAACGCACTGCTGGGTGCGCCGGTCGATGATGTCGACATCACCACCGACGCGCTGCCCGAAACCGTGGTTGCCCTGGCCGAAGAGGCGCAGATGCGGCCCGTGCCGACCGGCATCGACCATGGCACCATCACCGTTGTGACCGGCGGTATCGGCTATGAGGTGACCACCTTCCGCGCCGATGTCGAAACCGACGGCCGGCGCGCCGTGGTGCGCTATTCCGCAGACATCGTCGAGGATGCGCGGCGGCGCGACTTCACCATGAACGCCCTTTACGCGCGCGCTGACGGCAGCATCGTGGATCCGCTGGGCGGGCTGCCCGACCTGCAAGCGCGGCGCGTTGTGTTCATCGAGAACCCCGACCAGCGCATACGCGAGGATTACCTGCGCATCCTGCGCTTCTTCCGGTTTACCGCCTGGTATGGCGATCCTGCCGCGGGAATGGACACCGCCGCGCTGGATGCGATCGCGCGCAATCTGGACGGGATCGAGACTCTCTCGCGTGAGCGGCTGGGAATGGAAACGGTCAAGCTGATGGCCGCGCCTGACCCGGCGCCGGCGGTGGCCGCGATGCAGGTGACGGGCGCATTGCAGCGGGTACTGCCTGGCGCCGATGCCACTGCGCTGGCTCCGCTGGTGCACCTGGAACAATCCGTTGGCGTGGCGCCCGACCCGATGCGCCGGTTGGCCGCGATCGGCGCTTTTGATGGTGCATCGCTGCGGTTGAGCAAGGCCCGGCAGAAGGCGTTGGAGTCGCTGCGCGCGGCGCTGTCGAGCATGGCCGGAGCGGGTGAGCTGGGCTTCCGTCTGGGTGCCGAGTCCGCGCGCGACGTGTTGCTGCTGCGCGCCGCGTCGATGGGCCAGCCGCTGGATCCGGCCGAAATTCGCGCGTCGCAGGCAGGCGCCGCCGCGATCTTTCCCGTCACCGCTGCCGACCTGATGCCCGGCCTGACCGGTGCGGCGCTGGGCGCGGCGCTGAAAACGATGGAGGCGCGCTGGATCGCTTCCGGCTTTACCCTGACGCGCGAGGCGCTGCTGCGCCCTTGACCCGTCCGCGTCGCCCCGCCAAACAGGCCCGGCTGGGAGACGCGCATGACCCTTGATCCGCTTTACGCCTTTGTCTTTTTCGGGCTGTTCTCGCCCGGCCCCAATGTCGTGTTGCTGACCGCGTCGGGTGCGCGGTTCGGCTTCTGGCCGACGCTGCCGCATCTGATGGGCGTGGTTGCCGGGGTTGGCATCACCTCGGGCCTGACGGGACTGGGCATCGGTGCGGCCTTGGCGGCGATGCCGGTTCTCAGCCTGGCGCTGCGCATCGCCTCGGCGGCCTGGATCCTGTACATGGCGCTGACATTGTGGCGGTCCGATCCCAGCCGGCGCAACGGTGGCGAACGGCCGATGACCTTTGTCGAGGCGGTGCTGTTCCAATGGGTCAACCCCAAGGTTTGGGCCGTGGCCTTTGCCGCCGTTTCGGCCTACCCTTCGGGGCTCGCGCCCTGGCAAGAGGCGCTGCGCCTGGGCTCTGCCTTCTCGGGCATCAATTTCGGCGTGTGCCTGTTTTGGACCTCGACAGGCGCGTTTTTGACCTATCTATTGACCACGCCGGTGGCATGGCGCGTGTTTACGCGCGTGATGGCTGCCGCCCTGGCTGCATTTTCTGTCATGCTGTTCCTGTAGGCATGTGCCGGCAGGCCGGTACGGACCCAAGGACAACCTGCCGTGTTCCGGTACTTTGAATCCCTCGTGGACCCGTACGGGCCCTATCCAGAGGCGGACAAGCCGCCATCGACGCTGTACGCCTTCCTGGCCGATTACGCGCGCCCGTTTCGGCGGGTTTTTGTCGTCGCCGCACTGCTGTCTGTGTTGGTGTCCTCGGTCGAGATCGGGCTGATCTGGGCGATGGGCTGGGTCGTCGACATCCTTGCGGGTGATCCGGCCCAGGTCTGGCAACAGCATGGCACCGCTCTGATCGCACTGGGTCTGTTCATCCTGCTGGTGCGACCTGTATTGCAGGCGCTCGACGTGCTGGTGCTGAACAACGCGATCCTGCCCAATTTCGGCACGCTGATCCGCTGGCGCGCGCACCGGCACGTGCTGCGCCAGTCTGTCGGCTGGTTCGAGAACGACTTTGCCGGGCGCATCGCCAACCGCATCATGCAAACCCCGCCCGCCGCCGGCGAGGCCGTGTTCCAGATCTTCGATGCCATTGCCTTCTCACTGGCTTACCTGATCGGTGCTGGCGTGCTTCTG
The DNA here is from genome assembly GCA_020441125.1 of Roseivivax sp. Taxonomy (GTDB): domain Bacteria; phylum Pseudomonadota; class Alphaproteobacteria; order Rhodobacterales; family Rhodobacteraceae; genus Mesobacterium_A. The sequence goes on along the minus strand of JAGRMT010000010.1, from coordinate 10,096 downwards.
GCCGAGGCCGATGTCCGGCTGGCGCTGCCGCTGGTGATATGGTTCGCGCTTTACCTGATGCTGACGCGCTGGACGATCCGGCGCATCGGGCCCGCCTCTCAGGCCGCATCGGATGCGCGGAGCGAGGTCACGGGCCGGGTGGTGGACAGCTACACCAACATCCATTCGGTCAAGATGTTCGCCCATCATGACCGCGAGGTGGCCTACGCCCGCGAGGCGATCGAGAACACCCGGCGGACATTTTTCGCCGAAATGCGCCTGTTCACCATCATGGATGTGTCGCTGGTGGCGCTGAATGGCGGGCTGATCGTGGGCGTGGTCGGCTGGGCCATCGCGCTGTGGATGCAGGGGCAGGCCTCTGTCGGTGCGGTGGCTGCGGCCACTGCCCTGACGCTGCGTCTGAACGCCATGACCGGGTGGATCATGTGGGCGCTAACCACGTTTTTCCGGCAGTTGGGCGTTGTGGCCGAGGGCATGCAGACCATTGCCCAGCCGATCACCCTTCTGGATGCGCCCGATGCCCGGCCTCTGAATCTGACGCAGGGCGATATCCGGTTCGAGGCGCTAAGCCATCATTACGGGCGCGGTTCGGGCGGACTGGACGGCGTCAGCCTGCACATCCGCGCGGGTGAAAAGGTAGGGCTGGTCGGCCGCTCGGGCGCGGGCAAGTCGACCTTGGTCAAGCTGCTCTTGCGGTTCTACGACAACGAAGGCGGGCGCATCCTGATCGACGGGCAGGACATCGCCGGCGTCACCCAGGACAGCCTGCGGTTGAATATCGGCATCGTGCAACAGGACAGCGCGCTGCTGCACCGCTCGATCCGCGACAATATCCTGTACGGCCGCCCCGACGCCACGGAAGACGAGATGATCGCCGCCGCCCGCCGCGCCCAGGCACATGAGTTCATCGCGGCGCTGAGCGACAGCGAAGGCCGCTCGGGCTATGACGCGCTGGTGGGGGAACGCGGCGTGAAACTGTCCGGCGGGCAGCGCCAGCGCATCGCCCTGGCGCGCGTTCTGCTGAAAAACGCCCCTGTCCTGGTGCTGGACGAGGCGACGAGCGCGCTGGACAGCGAGGTGGAAGCGGCGATCCAGGAAACCCTGTACGAGATCATGGACGGCAAGACCGTGATCGCCATCGCGCACCGGCTCTCGACCCTCGCGCATATGGACCGGATCGTGGTGCTGGACGACGGGCGCATCGCCGAGGAAGGCACGCACGAGGCGCTGTTGGCGCGCGGCGGGCTATACGCGCGCTACTGGTCGCGCCAATCGCGCGGGTTCATTGGCACAGAGGCGGCGGAATGAGCCGACATCGCCGGCTGCTGTCATGGCTGATCGACCCGTTCGCCCCTGCCAACGGCCCGCCGCCGCAGGACCTGTGGCACTTTACGCGCTGGGCGCTGCGCGGCGCCGAACCGGCGATCTGGCTGACCTTTGTGATCACGTTTGTCAGCGGCACGATGGAGCTGGTCGCGGCCAACTTCACGCGCTGGATCATCGATGGCGCGGCGGCCACGCAACCCGGCGCATTCTGGGCGCCGTTCTGGCCGGTGATCGTCTTTGGCCTGGTGTTCTACCTTGTGGTTCGGCCGATCGTTTCGGCGGTCGATGCCTGGTCCACCAGCATGGTTCTGGGGCCGCACCTCTTCGCGCTGGTGCTCAGCCGGCTGAACCGGCACACGCTAGGCCACGCGATGCGGTACTTCGAGAACGACTTCGCCGGCCGCATCAGTCAGAAAGCGCTGCAAACCTCGCGCGCGCTGACCGACGTGGTGATCGAGTTCGGCGATGTGGTGGTCTATTCGCTGGCCATCTTCGGCGGCGCGCTGCTGCTGATGGCCGACATCGACCTGCGCCTGCTCAGCGTCTTTGTCGTCTGGGGCGTTCTCTATGCCGCGGCGCTGCTCTATTTCATACCGCGGGTGCAGGCCCGCGCGGCCGAGCGTGCCTCGGCCCGTACGCAGGTGACCGGGCAGATCGTCGACACCTTGTCGAACATAGTCACGGTCAAACTGTTTGCCCACAACACCGTCGAGGATCGCGCCGCGCTGAACGCGCTGGCACAGTTCCGCGACCGTTCGCTGGATTTCGGCGGCATCTCTACCGTGTTTCGCATGGTGCTGATGACGCTGGGCGGGATGCTGCCGCTGTTCTCGATCCTGGGCGCGCTGTATCTGTGGACCGCCGGATCAGCCAGCGCGGGGGATATCGCGATGACCGCGATGATCGCAACCCGGCTGGCGCAGTTGACCAACCGGCTGGGCCGGGTGGCGATCTCGATCTACACCAACCTGGGAGAGGTGGAAGACGGCATCGGTACGCTGGCCGTCCCGCACGAAATCACCGACCGGCCGCAAGCCCAACCCGAAGCGCAGGGCGCAGGCGCGGTGCGGTTCGAGCATGTCAGCTTTGCCTATGGCGGCGACCGCAACGCGCTGAGCGACCTGACGCTGGACATCGCCCCGGGCGAGAAGGTGGCCCTGGTCGGTGCGTCGGGTGCAGGAAAGTCCACGCTGGTTTCACTGTTGTTGCGGCTATACGACGTGGAGCGGGGGCGCGTTCTGCTCGATGGCACCGACGTGCGCGATCTGACCCAAGAAGCGCTGCGCCGCAAGATTGCGGTGGTGCGCCAGGAAACGGCGATGTTCAATCGTTCGGCGATGGAGAACATCCGCTATGGCCGGATGGATGCCACCGACGACGAGGTATTCGACGCCGCCCGCCGCTCTGCCGCGCATGAGTTCATTGGCACCCTGCGCGATCACAAGGGCCGTACCGGCTATGATGCGCGGCTGGGCGAACGCGGGGTGAAACTGTCAGGTGGGCAACGCCAGCGCATCGCGCTGGCCCGCGCCATCCTGAAAAACGCGCCGATCCTGGTACTGGACGAGGCGACCAGCGCGCTGGACAGCGAGGTAGAGGCCCAGATCCAGGCCGCGCTGGCCGAAGTGATGCGCGGCAAGACCGTGCTTGCCATCGCGCACCGGCTGTCAACCATCGCGCAGATGGACCGGATCGTGGTGCTTGACCATGGCCGCATCGCCGAGACCGGAACCCATCGCCAGTTGCTGGCGCAGGGCGGGCTGTATGCCCGGTTCTGGAACCGGCAATCGGGCGGGTTCATCGGGCTGGATGCCGCCGAATGAGCGATTGCGTACTGGACGCGCGGCGCAAAACGCGGCATCGCCCGCTGCATGGATAGCTATACGATAGAACGTCTGGGGCACCACGGCGACGGCATCGCCGACGGGCCCGTCTACGCCCCCGGCGCGCTGCCGGGCGAGGTGGTTACCGGCACGCTGGATGGTGCGGTGCTGCGCGATCTGCGCATCGTCACCCCCTCGGCCGACCGGGTGCGCCCGCCCTGCCCGCACGCGCGGTCTTGCGGCGGCTGTCAGGTGCAGCATGCCAGCGACGGTTTCGTGGCTGAATGGAAGCGCGCGGTCGTGCGCACCGCCCTTGCGGCACACGGCCTGACGCCCGATATCGCGCTGCCCGTTGCCTCGCCACCCCGGTCGCGCCGCCGCGCGACGCTATCCGGGCGGCGCACCAAGAAGGGCGCGCTGATCGGGTTTCACGCCAAGGGTTCCGACGTGATCGTGCCGATCCCGGAATGCCACCTGCTGACCCCGGCCCTGATGGCGGCCCTGCCCTTTGTCGAGACGTTGGTCGCCCGCACTGGCAGCCGCAAAGGCGAGGTGTCGGTACAGATCGCCGCCTCGGACACCGGGATCGACCTGGACCTGCGTGGCGCCAAGCCGCTGGACGCGGAGGCGCAGCAGGAGCTGGCCCAGCTGGCATCGCAGCACGGCATCGCCCGCATCGCCATCGAGGGCGAGCCGGCGCTGACGCTGCACCCGCCCGTGTATCGGTTTGATGGCATTGCCGTGACCCCGCCGCCTGGCGCGTTTCTACAGGCCACCGCAGAGGGTGAAGCGGCGCTTCGCAGCGCGGTGACCGGTATCGTTGGCAACGCCGCGCGGATCGTCGATCTGTTCGCCGGTTGCGGCACCTTTGCCCTACCGCTGGCCCGGCAGGCGCAGGTGCACGCGGTCGAGGGTGACGCGGCAATGGTTCATGCCCTGCAAGCGGGCTGGCGGCAGGCCGGCGGCCTGCATGCACTAACCGCCGAGGCGCGCGACCTGTTCCGCAACCCTGTGATCGCCGCCGATCTGGCCGGGTTCGAGGCCGCCGTGATCGACCCGCCCCGCGCCGGAGCCGAGGCGCAGGTGGTCGAGTTGGCCCGCGCCCGCGTGCCACGCATCGCACATGTTTCCTGCAACCCGGTCACCTTTGCGCGCGACTGTGCCACACTGGAGCGTGCGGGCTATACCATGGGTCCGGTGACCGTTGTGGACCAATTCCGCTGGTCGACCCATGTCGAGGTGGTCTGCGGCCTGACCCTGAGCTGAAAGGGCTGCCCATCACCTCAACGGATTGTTAGACTGTTGTACGGCATCTTTTGCACGGCACCGAATTGAGCTATCCTGAGAGTGAGGCAGACAGGCAAAAACAAAATGACAATCGTTCGGATGGTTCTGGCCATTGCGCTGGTATTGGGCGCAGCCGGATGCAGCAGCAAATTCAAAAAATACGACGGTCCGGAAGTGACCCATGTCGTGGTCCAGAAATCGCAGCGGCGGATGTACCTGCTGCATGATGGCGAGATTCTGAAAAACTACCGAATCGACCTGGGATTCGACCCGGCAGGCGACAAGCGGATCGAAGGCGACGGCAAGACGCCCGAAGGCGTCTACAGCATCGACCGGCGCAACCCGGACAGTGAGTTTCACCTGTCGCTGGGCATCTCTTATCCCAATCGGGCCGATGTCGAAGAGGCGCTGGCCTTGGGCAAATCGCCCGGCGGCGACATCTTCATTCACGGCCAGCCGCGCCGTTGGCGGGCAACCGGGCGGGATTGGACCTGGGGCTGCATCGCCGTCGACAATGGCGAGATCGAAGAAATCTATTCGATGGTCCGCGACGGCACGCCGATCATCATCAACCCGTGATCGGTGTGGCTATCTCGATCAGGTTGCCATCGGGATCACGGACATAAAGCGACAAGATCGGACCGGTCGCGCCGGTACGGCGCACCGGACCTTCCACGATCGTGACGCCATGCTGTGCCAGATGGTCCTGCCAGGCAGAGACATCCTGCGCCGTCAGAAAGCAAAGATCAGCCGAACCGCGTGTGGGGCAGACGGCTTTCGGGTCGAATTCTGCCCCCGCCTGGTGCAGGTTGATCTTCTGCGAACCGAAGGCCAGCGCCCAGCGCTGCGTGCCATCCGCGACGGTAAATCGCTGCGCCTCCATCCCCAGAACCCGGCTGTAGAAATCCGCCGTGACGGCGATATCGGCCACGGTCAGAACTAGATGGTCTAGGGACTGGACGGCAAAGTGCATCGGCGGGATAGTCCTTTCAAAAAGGGGGGCTTGCCCATGTCTGATCAGAATGCGCCACGCAGTCAATCCGACGCGATGGACCCGGCGCGGGCCAATGCCCTGTTGGTATCGCTGGGGCTGAACAGGCAGGTATCCCCGGGCGACGCGCTGCCGCCGTTCTTTCACCACCTGTATTTCTGGGACGCGCAGCCCCCCGCCTTGCTGGGGCGTGACGGGCATCCTCGCCTGGGCACGGGGCTGGTGCCCGACATGGGCCTGCCGCGCCGGATGTGGGCGGGCGGGCGCCTGCGCTTTGCCAGCCCGCTATGTGCCGGCCGGCCAGCTGAACGCGTCAGCCGCGTCGCCAGTGCGCAGCGAAAGACCGGGCGCACCGGGCCGCTGGCCTTTGTCACCCTGTCGCACGAGGTCTGGCAGGATGGCGTGCTGTGCGTAAGCGAGGAACAGGACCTGGTCTATCGCGAGGATCCCGATCCCGCCGCGCCCAAGCCCGCAGCCCCGTCAGCGCCTGACGACCAGGAGGCGATGCAGCCGGTCAGCTTCGACAGCACGGTCCTGTTCCGCTATTCGGCGCTGACCTTCAACGGTCACCGCATTCACTATGACATCGAGTATGCCCGCCAGGTGGAAGGCTATGCAGGCCTGGTGGTGCATGGTCCGCTGTTGGCGCAATGGCTGATGCTGTGGCTGGACACCACTCAGGCGCCCCTGACCGGGTTCGATTTCAGAGCCACCGCGCCGCTGATGCACTTCGAGGCCGCCACGCTGTGCCGCGCCGGCGACAGCGCCTGGGTGCGCGGGCCTGATGGGCGGCTGTGCCTTTCCGCCAAATTCCGGACGGGCGCATGAAAAAGCCCCGCCGAAGGGCGGGGCGAACTGGGGTACCGAACCTTAATTCGTTTGGGCTTAGCAGCCGGTGGCGCTGACCATCACCGAGAAAGTGCGCAGGATGACCTTCAGATCGGTGCCCAGCGACAGCTTGCGCAGGTAGTCGGCATCGTAGTTGGCGCGGTCTGCGAAGGTGCTTTCGTTACGGACCGAGATTTGCCAGAAGCCGGTGATGCCGGGACGCAGGGCGTAGTAGGCCGAACCCGGGTACATCTTCTGCTGCTCGATCATCATCGGGCGGGGGCCGACGATCGACATGTCGCCGCGCAGCACGTTCCACAGCTGGGGCAGTTCGTCGATCGAGGTCTTGCGGATCAGGTGGCCGATTTTGGTGATGCGGGGATCGTGGCGCAGTTTCTGGTTGCGGTCCCACTCTTCACGCGCTTCCGGGTTGGCGTCCAGGTAACGGGCCAGCTCGGCGTCGGCGTTGGCGACCATGCTGCGGATTTTCCACATGTGGAAGATGCGGCCGTTCTTGCCGACGCGCTTCTGCAGGTAGATCGGCGACTTGCCGTCCATTGCGATGACGGGCAGCAGGACCAGCATCACTGCCAGAACCGGCAGGGTGGCGATTGCGACGATCAGGATGTCCAAGGCGCGCTTCAGCACGTTGCGATACACGTGATTGGCCGGGGCCGAGAAAATGGCGTCGTCCAGGAGGGTATCGAAGCGAGCAACGGTCGCGGACTGGGACATCTTCATAACAGACCTCTCCTTGAGGCGATTGGACTTGTGAAAGCTTGGCAGCGCCGTGTTCACTCGGTTGTCGTCAGGCAGAGAAATCCCGTTCGCCCAAAAGGCGTTGTTCTTATCTTCGACTGACATGTTCTTCACTTACCGAGCGGACCGCGGTCCGAGCCTTACTCCCACTTGGCCGACACCAACCCCCCAGCGCCGTCTTGTGATTACTAGTACCGTTTTTTGTCTTGCTCGATGATCTTGTTATGCTGCACCGCCACATTTTAGTCAACATCGTGGCGGGTCGGACAACTTATCCGATCATGAAAATTGGCTGTTTCGCCCGCGGTTTTGGCATCGCAAAGGCGCTGTGCAGCCACTTGAAACGGCTCGAAAAATTCAATGAGCCCTGGCAAAGTCCCGCTCCTTCCGTGGTCACGATTTCGTGCGCTAACGCTCAGTGGGAAACAATTGTTCCCGTTTCGGAAATGTTCCGGCGCAATTCCCGAAACGGTTGTGCCAAAAATCGCATCATGAGGTCCCTCAATTGACGCAAGGCGCGACATTTGGCGGATCGGGCCGTCGCCAGGAAATCAACAGTATTTCACCCTGCCAGAGTGCCCGAATACGCGCTATGTGACATAATACCGTTGCGTCACCTGTTCCGGACCACCCACGAAGGCGGAGAAACCGTCCGGAATCCGACCATCACGCAATGTTACAATGGTTACATTTCTTCGCCACAATCGTGAGGTTTGGCTGCCCAAATGTGGCCGCAGGCTGCCTCATTTGGGCCCAGAAGTGCCCCAAAGTGATTCTGGAAACGTTCAAATGTGGCGAAAAGCCGGCGGCAGAGCCCTGTTGAAACCCCCCGAAATTTGAGACTATGTCCACTGTGTTCGAAATGTGGCGAGATGTGGCGAGGACGAGGCGTGGCCAATCACCTGTACCAGGGCGACCTGCCCGACGATCTGAAACTGGGACCGGTCGTAGCGATCGACTGCGAGACGATGGGCCTGAACCCACATCGCGACCGGCTGTGCGTGGTGCAGCTGTCCGATGGCGACGGCAACGCGCATCTGGTCCAGATTGCCAAGGGCCAGACCGAGGCGCCCAACCTGTGCCGGATGCTGGCCGATCCCGATACGCTGAAGCTGTTCCACTTCGGCCGCTTCGACATCGCCGCACTGTATAGCGCCTTTGGCACCCTGACGGCGCCGGTGTTCTGCACCAAGATCGCGTCCAAACTGGTGCGCACCTATACCGACCGGCACGGGCTGAAATACCTTCTGCAAGAGCTGATCGGGATCGACATCTCAAAGCAGCAGCAAAGCAGCGACTGGGGCGCACCCGCGCTGAGCGCCGCCCAGCTGGACTACGCCGCTTCTGACGTTCTCTACCTGCACCGCCTGCGCGACGTGCTGTCAGAGATGCTGGAGCGCGAGGGCCGGACCGAGCTGGCGCAGGCGTGCTTCGATTTTCTGCCGGCCCGTGCCGTGCTTGACCTGACTGGCTGGCCCGAAATCGACATCTTTGCCCATTGACCCAGGCGATGCGCGACAACCTGCATTCCCATGTGATGGCTTGGCTGAAGGTACTTCTGCCGATGGCCGCCCTGGCGCTGTTGTCGACGCTATTTCTTTTGTCGCGTCGCACCGACCCGGTGACCGACCTGCCGCTCTCGGTTCCGGGGATCGACGACCCGACGGCGCGGCAGCAGGTCAACGCGCCGGCCTTCTCGACCACCACGCGCGCGGGTGAAACGATATTGCTGACGGCGGCCTCGGCCCGGCCCGATCCGGCGCGTGACGGCGTGGCCTATGCCAGCGACGTGCGCGCCACCGTGGGCCTGACTGATGGCGGCGACATCGTCCTGCGCGCCGACAGCGCCGAACTGAACGAACCTGATGACGCTGCCAACCTCAGCGGCAGTGTCGTCGTGACCAGTTCGACCGGTTACACCGTCACCACCGAAACGCTGCACAGCGCCCTGTCGCAGGTGCATATCGAAAGCGCCGGCCCCGTGTACGGCGAGGGCCCGGTGGGCAAATTCGATGCCGGAAAGATGCGCATCGACCCGGTAGGCGATACCGGAGATGTCCAAATGCTGTTCACCGAGGGTGTAAAGCTGGTATACGACCCGCGGGACTGATTGGGGTGGCTGATGCCGTTGGTACGAAATCTGATCGTCGCGCTGGCCATTGCGGGCGCCTCCGCGGCACTGGCGCAGGGCACCCAGGTCGTGTTCGGCGGCATGAAGCAGGACACCAAGCTGCCGATCGAGGTTTCGGCAGACAGCCTGTCGGTCAACCAGAAGGACGGAACTGCGCTTTATACCGGTGACGTTGTGATCGGCCAAGGCGAGATGCGCCTATCGGCGCAAAGCGTGCTGGTCGTCTACAGCGAGAACAGCCGCCGCATCGAACGGCTGGAAGCCACCGGCGGCGTGACCCTGGTAAACGGTGACGAGGCCGCAGAGGCCGAGCGCGCCGACTATAATGTGCAGGACGGCACCGTGGTGATGACTGGCGACGTGCTGCTGACCCAAGGGCAGAACGCGCTGACCTCGCAGCGCATGGTCGTGAATCTCAACACCGGCACGGCCCAGATGGACGGCCGCGTGCGCACGGTGCTGCAAAGCGGAGACCAGTAGTGCCGCCGCCCGATCTCAGCGTCACCGAAGGCGCCAGCGGTCTGCGGATCGAACATCTGCGCAAGAGCTACAAGAAGCGCGTGGTGATCCGCGATGTCAGCATGGAGCTTCACCGGGGTGAGGTTGTCGGCCTGCTGGGCCCGAACGGTTGCGGCAAGACCACGACGTTCTACGCCATCGCCGGGCTGGTCACGCCCGAGGCAGGCCACGTCTTTATCGACGGGCGCGAAGTAACGACACTGCCGATGTACCGCCGCGCGCGCATGGGCATCGGGTATCTGCCGCAGGAAATGTCGATTTTCCGTGGCATGTCAGTCGAGGATAACATCCTCTCGGTGCTGGAAATCGCCCAGCCTGACCGGCACAAGCGACGCGAGCGGCTGGAAGAGCTGCTGAGCGAGTTCTCGGTCGAGCACCTGCGCCGCGCGCCGGCGCTGGCCCTGTCCGGCGGCGAACGCCGGCGGGTGGAAA
>JAGRMT010000090.1 GCA_020441125.1 Roseivivax sp. | reverse complement strand
TGCGGCCCGAGCCGAGCAGCCCGGCAAGGCCGATCACCTCGCCCTCGCGCAGATCGAGGTCGAAGGGGTCGATCATCCCCCGTTTGCCGTAGCCCTTGAGGGAAAGGATCGGTTCTCCCGTCGGCGCCACGTGGCCGCTGCGCCGGGCGGCTTCGAGATGGTGACCGAGCATCAGCTCGACGATGTCGCCCTTGGTCACCTCGGCGATCCTGCGGGTGCCGACGACACAGCCGTTGCGCAGCACCGTCGCCCGGTCGGCGAGCTCGAAGACCTGGTCGAGGAAATGGGTGATGAACACCACCGCCATGCCCCGCGCAGTCAGGTTGCGAACCACCGAGAACACCAGCTCGATCTCCTCGCGGTCGAGGCTTGCCGTGGGTTCGTCGAGGATCAGTACCTTGCCCGACAGCTCGACGGCGCGGGCGATGGCGATCACCTGCTGGATCGCGATGGAATAGGACGACAGCATCTGGGTCGGGTCGATGTCGAGCCCGTAGCCCTTCAGGATTTCCCGGGCGCGCCGGTGCATCTGGCGATGGTCGAGCATCCCCCGCCGGGTCGGCTGCCAGCCGAGAAACAGGTTGTCGGAGACCGACATGTTCTCGAGCAGGTTCACCTCCTGGTAGACGGTGCCGATGCCCAGCGCCTGGCTTTCGACCGGGCTGCGCGGGTCGATCAGGGCGCCGTCGAGCTCGATCGTGCCGCCGTCGCGGTGGTAGGCCCCGGTGAGGCTCTTGATCAGGGTCGACTTGCCGGCGCCGTTGTGGCCCAGCAGTCCGACGACTTCGCCCGGATAGAGGTCGATCGAGACGTGGTCGACGGCCTTGATCCCGCCGAAAGAGATCGAAATGTCGCGCATTTCGACCAGGGGCGTGGTTTTGTCGATGCTCATTTCGTGATCCCCATTCGCTTGCGATAGATGATGTCCACCCAGACGGCGATAACCAGGACCAGGCCCACGACGATGTTCTGGAACGGCGTGTCGACGCCCACCATGGCCATGCCCGATTGCAACGACTGCATGATCAGCGCGCCAAGGATGGCGCCATAGATGGTGCCGACGCCGCCCGACAGGGCCGTGCCGCCGATGACGGCCGCAGCGATCACGCGCAGCTCTTCGAGCATGCCGATGTCATTGCCGTGGCTTTGCAGGCGGGCCTGCGCGATCAGCGCGGCCAGACCACACAGAAAGCCCATCAGGGCAAAGATCTTGACCGTCAGCAGGCGGGTGTTGATGCCCGACAGCTCTGCCGCGTCAGGGTTGCCGCCGGTGGCGAAGATATAGCGGCCCAGCCGCGTCTTGCGGGCGACCACGGTCATCGTCACGCCGACGACGATAAGGATCAGCACCGAGATCGGCAGCCCGTGCATGGCGGTATATCCCTCGGGCACGGTTTCGCCGCGCGCTTCGAACATGCGGCGCAGCTTGCTGGCGGGGATCGGGTAGCGCGACAGCCAGCCGACGAACAGAAGGATGGTGCCGACGATCAGCGCCATCATCACGCCCTCGGCCCACATCGGCTTGACCGAGAAGCCATGGCCAAGCTTGTTGCGGCGCGACTTGAGAATGACCACGACCGCAGCGACAGAGGCGGCGATGCCCACCGCCCAGCTGGCAGTGGCGCCCAGAACGCCCTCTGTGCCGCCGAACATCAGCAGGTTCGGATCGGTGAGCGAGACTGACTGGCCGTTGGTGGTAAACCAGTTCACGTTGCGCCAGACGAACAGCCCGCCCAGCGTGACGATGAAGGAGGGGATCTGCTGGTATCCGACCAGCCAGCCGGTCAGCGCGCCCATGCAGGTGCCGACGATGAGACCGATCAGGATGGTCAGGATCAGGATGAAGGGATTGCCGTATTCAAGCCCGAACAGGTTGGGCAGCCAGATTGACTGCATCATAGCCATCACAGCCGAGCACATGGCCAGCATCGAGCCGACCGACAGGTCGATGTGCCGGGCGACGATCACGAAGACCATCCCGCACGCCATGATGGCCACGGGCACCGTCTGCACGGTGATGTTGAACACGTTCCGCGGGATAACGAATGTGCCGCCCGTCCAGACCGTGAACACCAGCGCGATGGCGATGAACGCCACCAGCATACCCAGCAGACGTACGTCCAGTTCCAGCGTTTCGATGATGCCGCGCTTCGGGGCAGTGCCACCGGAAGCCCGCGATATGTCCGCCATATCCCCATTCCTCCCTTAGGATGCCTCGTTGGACATCGTGCCGTGCAGAGTGCGGCGCCCGGTTGAGCCCGGGCGCCGCCTATTTTCCGTCAGCCGATTATTCGCAGACGGCCACGCCCGACACGCCGGCGCACAGGGTCTCTTTCGAGATCCAGCCCGCTTCCAGGACGACGTTTAGGTTGTCCTTGGTGACGGGGATCGGTGCCAGCAGAACCGAGTTCAGTTCCTTGCCGCCGGGCGACTTGAAGATCGCCGAGCCTTCGACGGCGTCCATCGCGGTGCCGCCGGCCAGAGCCACGGCGATCTCGCCTGCGGCCTTGCCCAGTGCACGGCTGTCTTTCCAAACCGACACGGTCTGGGTGCCCAGCGCCACGCGGTTCAGCGCGGCCATGTCGCCGTCCTGGCCAGACACGGGGATACCGGCCATGCCCTGAGCGGTCAGAGCCGCGACCACGCCGCCGGCGGTGCCGTCGTTCGAGGCCACAACGGCATCGACGCCGTTGTTGGTTTGGGTCAGGATCTGTTCCATGTTCTTCTGGGCGTTGGCGGGCTGCCAGTCGTCGGTATAGGCTTCGCCGACGATGGTGATGTCACCGGCGTCGATGGCCGACTGCAGCACTTCCTGCTGACCGCCGCGCAGGAAGTCTGCGTTCGGGTCAACGGGCGAGCCCTTGATCATGACATAGCGGCCCTTCGGCATGACTTTCAGCACTTCGCGAGCCTGCATCCGGCCGACTTCGACGTTGTCGAAGGTCAGGTAGAAGGCGCGCGGGTCGTCGATCATGCGGTCGTAGCCGACCACGGGAACGCCAGCGTCTTCAGCCGCATCCAGGGCGGGCCCGATCGAGGCCGAGTCCTGGGCCAGGATGATCAGGGCCGAGCAGCCCTGGGTCAGCATGCCTTCGATGTCGGCAAGCTGCTTGGTTGCCGAAGTCTGTGCGTCGGCCGAGACGTAGCCAGCGCCGGCGGCGTCCAGCGCGCCCTTGATCGCGGCTTCGTCGGTCTTCCAGCGCTCTTCACGGAAGTTGGACCAGCTGACGCAAACGTTCATGCCGTGGCTCGCGGCAAAGACCGGAGCCGTGTAGCCCGCCGCCAGAAGCGTTACGAGCATGAGTGCCTTTTTCATCGAGTTTCCTCCCAAGGAATCAGTGACGCCGAGGCGCCAGAAGGCGGATTTCGCCTATCCTGCTTCTGGCACAAATTGACGCATGTTGTCAATTTATGAATTTTGCAATGATCGTTGCGGAAACGGTGAATTGATGCCGTCACAAGAGACTGCGCCGGGACCACGAGCATGTGCCGCGCCCTATACGATGTTAGCGGAAACATAGTCCACAAAAATCGTACGCTGTTCCAGATTAACGCCGTGCAAGCGCCTGGTCTACATAATCCAGACTGGCCTTCAGGTGCCTCGCGCGATCGGGATCGGCTTGCACCTGCGGGTTGAACGGCTCCATCGATATCCAACCCGAATAACCCGAATCGATCAGCCGGCTCAGTTGCTTGACGTTGCCGACGCGGTCGTCCGGGCCGATCAGCACGCGATCTGGCTCTGTCAGACTGTCCGGCGCCAGGTCCGTGCGGTCGATGCCGGACATGTGCGCCAGCCCGATTCGTTCGGGGAACAGACGGTCGTCGGTGCAGCGAAAGAACTGAAACGTGTCATAACACAGCGCGTAGGCATCCCATCCGCCGATGTCGTCAACCGCGGCCACCGCCATGTCCTGCCGTTTCATCGTCGACGGGCGCATGCCCAGCGGCTCGACATAGCCGGTTACGCCGTGATCCAGCAGGATCGGGCGCAACTGGCGCAGCCCGTCGCGCAGATTGCGCGCGGCCTCGGCCTGGCTCCAGCCGTGATCGTCGCTGTGCACGGGGCACAGCACCAGGCCCGGCGCGCCCAAGGCGGCAGCATAGCCGATCAGTGCGCGGGCTTCGGCCGCGCGCTCGGCTGTCCAGTCGTTAAAGCGTTGCAGCGCGTTGACCGACGCGACCGCAAGCCCGGCATCCTGAAGCCGCGACCTGACCTCGGCGGCGGGGGTGCCATCGGCGAATTCGCGGCCCTCGATGTCGTTGCGGATCTCCACTCCCGCCACGCCGACCTGCGCGGCCAGCGCGATGAAGTCAGGCAGCGTCAACCCGGGGGCACAGGTGCGGTTGAGGGCAAAACGGTAGGCCATGCGGCGTGCTCCGGTCGGTTGGGTCAGGTCAGGCCACGTCGATCCAGCGCGCTTCGCGCGAGGAGGTCTGAATTGTCTCGACCAGCGTCTGGATGCGCAGGCCGGCGCGGAAGTTGAACGGTTCTGGCGCCTTGCCTGCGATGGCGTTGACATAGCCGGCCACCTCGATCGCTTTCAGGTCGTTGAAGCCAATCTGGTGTCCCGGCGCGACGCAGAACAACCCATAGGGTGCGTGGTCCGGTGCCGCCTCGATCCGGCGGAAACCCTGCCGGCCGCGCGCGTCTGCGGTCGAGAAATAGTGCAATTCGTTGAACCGTTCCTGGCTGAAGGCCAGCGCGCCCTTGGTTCCATAGACCTCAAAATCATGCTGCATTTTACGGCCAGTGGCGATCCAGTTGCCCTCGATGCTGCCGGTCGCGCCATTTGCGAAGCGCAGGAAGGCGCGGCCGATGTCATCGACCGTGACCGCGCGGCGCCCGCCCTTGCCATCAGGTCGCTCGGCGATCATCGTCACGCAATCGCCCATCACCGCCGATACCGGGCCACACAGGAACTCGGCCGTCGCCAGCGCGTGGCTGCCGATATCGGCCAGGGCACCGCCACCCGCCGGATCGTGGCGGAAGGTGTACGGGCCATTTGCATCGGCCATGTAATCTTCGCAATGGATACCGCGATAGCCGCGGATCTCGCCCAACTCGCCCGCCGCGATCATCTCGCGCGCAAGGCCCAGCATCGGGTTGCACAGGTAGTTAAAGCCGACCTGCGTCTTGATACCGGCCGCTTCTGCGGCTTCGGCCATCTCGCGCGCATCGGCGGCCAGCGGCGCCAGCGGCTTTTCGCAATAGACATGCTTGCCCGCGGCGATGGCTGCCAGCGACATTTCCTTGTGCAGCGCGTTGGGCGCCGTGATCGACACCAGGTCGATTTCCGGGTTGGTGACGATGTCGCGCCAGTTCGCCGTGGCATGGGCAAAGCCCAACCGTCGCGCGGCCTCGGCGGCGGCCTCGGGGGTGATGTCCGCGACGGTGTGCAATTCCAGATCGCAGGGCAGGTCGAACACGCGCGGTGCCGAGGTAAAGCCGAAGACATGGGCCTTGCCCATGAAGCCGGTGCCGATCAGGCCGATGCGAAGGCGGGGTTTGGTCATTGCGTGGGTTCCTTGGGCCGCGTCAGCGCGGCGCGGTTTACAATCAGGTCCGGGTCCAGCGTCCCGGCAAAGAAATCGACGATGTTCTGGGCCGAACTGATGGCCATGCGCACGGCGGCGCCCTCGGTCACGCCGGCGATATGCGGCGACAGCAGGACCTGGTCGAAACGCAGCAGCGGGTGGTCATGCGGCGGCGGTTCAGCCGAGAACACGTCCAGACCGGCGGCGCCAACCTTGCCCGTTTCCAGCGCCGAGACCAGCGCCGCCTCGTCGACCGTGCCGCCGCGGGCGGTGTTGACCAGGATCGCGCCGTCGCGCATCTGGGCAAACTCGGCCGCGCCGATCAGCGGTTTGCCCGAATGCGGCGCCGAGACAGAGACGATGTCGGCCCAGCCCAGCCCCTCGTGCAGGCTGGCGACGGGGGTGACCGCACCCGAAGGCCAGCCCCGTTCCGCCAGGAAGGGATCGTACGCGCGGATTGTCATGGCGAAACCGGCGGCCATGGCAGCGATGCGCCGTCCGATCCGGCCATATCCGATCAGCAGCAGATTGCGCCCGGCCAGGTCTTGCGATTCCAGCCGGTCGCGCCAGCCCCAGGGGCCACGGCGCACGGCGGCATCGGCACGCAGCGCCCGCTTGGCGCTGGCCAGAATCATCATCATCGCGTGTTCCGCAACGGCAGAGGAGTTCACGTCACCGCAGATGCACAGCGGGATGTTACGCGCGTTCAGCGCGGCGACGTCGACAGCGTCATATCCCACGCCGTGGCGCGAGACGATGCGCAGGCGCCGGGCCGTAGCCAGGGTTGCAGCGCTCAGCGGCTGCGTGCGGATCAGCAGCGCGTCGGCGCCGGCCAGATGGGGGGCATAGCTGGCCTCGGAAACCTCGTCGATGAACGTGGCGGTAAAGCCCGGCGCCTCGGTCAGGATCGTGCGCCCGGCCGGATGCAGTTTGCCGGCGACCAGAACGTGCGGCATCACCCGTTATCCTGGCCGGCGCGGAAGGCCGCGACCGAGGCGCCGGCGGCAGCGGCCAGCAGCCGCGAGTCACCCGAAACCGTAACCATGTCATAGCCCCAGCCGACCGCGCGCAGGGCGTATTCGGGCGTGCCGCAATGCAGGGCCGCACGAATACCGGCCTTGTGGCAGGTCGATACGATGCGCTTCAGAACGGCCACCATTTCGGGCTCTTCGCGGTCAAACCCGGGCGCCAACTTGCCGCCGAAGAGCGAGAAGGTCAGGTCGGCGGGCCCGACATAAATCCCGTCAAGCCCCGGCGTGGCGGCGATGGCCTCAAGGTTGTCCATCGCCTCGGCGGTTTCGACCATGGCCCAGCCGACGACCTCGTCATTCGCCTTGGCGGCAATGTCGGGACCCTGGGAAAAAGCAGCGCGGGTCGGGCCAAAGCTGCGCTGGCCCAGCGGAGGATAGCGCAGGTACGAGACGAACAGCGCCGCCTGTTCGGCGGTGTTGACCATGGGGCAGATCACTTGAAGCGCGCCGGCATCCAGCACCTTCATGATCATCGCCGGGTCCAGCCACGGAACCCGCGCGCCAAGTACCACGCCACTGGCCTGCATCGCCTGGAACATCGGCAGAAGCGAGGAATAGTCCAGCGCACCGTGCTGCACGTCGATGGTGATCGAGTCGTATCCCTGCGCGGCCATGATCTCGGCTGTGAAGGAATTGCCGATCCCCAGCCAGCCATTCAGCCCCGGCTTGCCCTCGGCCCAAAGTTGTTTCATGCGATTTCTGATCATGCCCACACCACCTGGCTGGATTTTACGTCAAGATAGTCAGCGATGCCTTCGGCTCCGCCTTCGCGGCCCATGCCGGAATACCCGGTGCCGCCAAATGGCGCCTCGGACGCGGCCATGGCAAATGAATTGATGCCAACCATCCCGGCCTTCAGCCTGTGCACCGCACGGCGGGCGCGGGCAGGCGAGTTGGTGAAGGCATAGGCGCTCAGCCCCATGTCAGAGGCATTGGCGCGGGTCAGCGCTTCTTCCTCGTCGGCAAAGCGGGTGATGGCGGCAATCGGGCCGAAGTTCTCTTCGGCCATCACCGGCATATCGTCGGTGCAACCGGTCAGCACCGTGGGTTCAAAGAAATGACCGGCGTTGAAGCCAGACGGGCGCCGCCCGCCAAAGGCCACCTGCGCCCCGGCGGCCACGGCGCTTTGCACCGTCGCCTCGATCTCGGACAGCCGGCGGGCGTTGATCAGCGGACCCATGCCAACGCTGGCGTCCAGCCCGTCGCCCAATCGGATGGCGCGGGTGCGTTCGACAAAGCCTTCGACAAAGGCATCATGCACCCGGTCGTGCACATAGAACCGGTCGGGCGTAACGCAGACCTGTCCGGCATTGGCGAACTTGGTCGCCACCGCCGTGTCCAGCGCCGTCTTCAGGTCGGCATCGTCGAAGACGATCAGCGGCGCGTTGCCGCCCAGTTCCATCGAGACCTTTTTCAGCGTGTCCGCCGCGTCGCGGATCATCTGCTGGCCGACGCGGGTAGAGCCTGTCAGCGAGACCTTGCGCACGCGCTTGTCGGCCATCAGCGGCGCATAGGTCGCCTCGGTCGAGCCGGTCAGCAGGTTGACCGTGCCCTCGGGCAGGCCGCCAGCGCGGCAGCAATCGACCAGCACCATCGCGGTGCCCGGTGTCTGGCTGGAGGGGCGGACGATGACCGAACATCCAGCAGCCAGTGCCGGCGCCAGCTTGCGCGCGATCAGCACGGCGGGGAAGTTCCACGCGGTGAAGGCGGCGACAATGCCCACCGGCTCGTGATGGATCTCGAACCGGCCGCCGGGCACACGGCTTTCGACGATGCGGCCATAGATGCGGCGGGCTTCTTCCGCCATCCAGCGGAACTGGTCGGTGGACAGCACCCATTCGCGCTGGGCCTGGGCAATCGGCTTGCCGGTCTCAAGGCTGATCATGCGCGCAGCCTCGTCGGCGCGGCGGGTCATCTCATCGGCGATGCGGTGCAGCGCGTCGGCGCGGCTGAATGCCGGCAAGGCTGACCAGGCGGCCAGGCCGGCCTCTGCGGCATCCAGCGCGGCGGCGGTATCTTCGGGGCCGGCGGCGGGGCAATCGCCCAGGCTCTGCTCTGTCACCGGGCTGAGTACGGGCAGAGTGCGGCCGGACCGGGCAGGTTGCCAGGCGCCGTTCACGAACAGGCCGAAGCGGGCGTAGGTCATGCCCGCACCCAGGACGCGATGCGCCCTCCCGGCAAGGCTGCAATGCCGGGCGCAAACGGTCTGCGCCCGATGGTGGCCACGCGGTTCATGATGTCCTCCCGATTCACGTGCTGCAATATTCATTGCGTAAATCGACTATTGTCAACATGTGCTTCGTGTGATTTTGATATCGACCGAGAACGGGGGAGGATACCTGATGCAAGCCAAGACGATTCGACTGACCATGGCGCAGGCGCTGGTGCGCTATCTTTGCAACCAGTTCACCGAGATCGACGGCTCTCGCGTGCCCCTGTTCGCCGGGGTGTTCGGCATCTTCGGTCATGGCAACGTCACCTGCCTTTCCGAGGCGCTGGAAGCGGTGCAAGACCAGCTGCCCACCTGGCGCGGACAAAACGAACAGTCGATGGCGCTGGCGGCGATCGGCTATGCCAAGGCCAAGCGGCGGCGGCAGATCATGATCGCCACATCGTCGATCGGGCCGGGGGCGCTGAACATGGTGACGGCGGCCGGCACGGCCCATGCCAACCGTCTGCCGCTGCTGTTGCTGGCGGGCGATACCTTCAGCAACCGGTTGCCTGACCCGGTGCTGCAACAGGTTGAACATTACGGAAACCCGTCGATCACGGTGAACGATGCGTTCAAGGCGGTCAGCCGCTACTGGGATCGCATCACCCATCCGGCGCAGATCCTGTCATCAATGCCGCAGGCCATCGCCACCATGCTGGACCCGGCCGATTGTGGCCCGGCCTTCATCGCGCTGCCGCAGGACACACAGGAACTGGCCTTCGACTATCCGGCGGAATTCTTCGAACCGCGCCTGTGGTCGATTCCAAGGCCGCGCCCTGACCGGGCCCGCGTGGCCGAGGCGGCGGCGCTGCTGAAATCGGCCAAACAGCCGCTGATCATCTCGGGCGGCGGCGTGCGCTATTCGGGTGCCGAGGAGACGCTGGCGCGCTTTGCGGCGGCGCGGGGTATCCCGGTGGTGGAAACCATCGCGGGCAAGGGCGGGCTGACCCATGATCATCCGGTCCACGCCGGGCCGATTGGCATTGTCGGCTCGACCTCGGCCAACGCGCTGGCCGAAGCGGCGGACGTGATCGTGGCCGTGGGCACGCGCTTACAGGACTTTACCACCGGATCGTGGACCGCGTTCCGCCGCGATGCGCGCTTCATCTCGATCAACGCCGCGCGCTGGGATGCCACAAAGCACCGCGCCTTGGCGGTGGTGGGCGATGCGCTTGAAACTGTTGAGGAACTGGACGCCGCGCTGGGCGACTGGGCGGTGCCGGCCGATCACATGGCACGGGCCAAGGCGCTGTTCGCCGAATGGAACGCGCTTCTGGACGACCACCAGACGCCAACCAACGCACCTGTGCCGACCTATGCGCAAGTGGTGAACGTGGTGAACCGCGCTGCCGGGCCGGACGATCACCTGATCGCCGCGGCGGGGGGCATTCCGGGCGAGGTGGCCAAAGGCTGGCGGGTCAAGAATCCGAACACCTTCGATCTTGAGTTCGGCTTTTCCTGCATGGGCTACGAGTTGGCCGCCGGCTGGGGCAACGCGATGGCGACTCAGGGCAAGTCGACCCCGATCGTGATGCTGGGCGATGGCACCTACATGATGATGAATTCCGATATCTATTCGTCGGTCCTGACCGGCCACAAGATGATCGTCGTGGTCTGCGACAACGGCGGCTATGCGGTGATCAACCGGCTGCAAGAGTTCAAGGGAACGCCCGGTTTCAACTGTTTGCTGAAGGATTGCCGGATCAAGAACCCCGGCGCGCCGCTGCATGTCGATTTCGCCAAACATGCCGAAAGCATGGGGGCGCTCGCGCGCACTTGCAAAAGCCTGGCGGATCTGGAATCCGCGCTGGAATGGGCCAAGGGCACCGACCGCACCACGGTTTTGAGCATCGTCACAGATGCCCATGCCTGGGTGCCGGGCGATGCAGACTGGGACGTGGGCGTGCCCGAGGTGTCGAACCGCGATACTGTCAAGGCAGCCCGCGCTCATCAAGAGGAAATTCGCGCCAAGCAGCGCGTTGGAGTTTGAATCATGAAAGCCAAACTGGGTATCGCACCCATTGCCTGGTGGAACGACGACCTGGCGGAACTGTCCGATGACGTCAGCCTTGAGGAATGCCTGCGGCAAGCCTCGGTGGCCGGGTTCACCGGCATGGAAACGGGCCGCCGTTTCCCGATGGACATGGCCGAGCTGGGCCCGATCCTGGCCAAGTACGGCATTTCGGTCTGCGGCGGCTGGTTCTCGGGCCTGCTGCTGGACGGCGACATCGAAGTCGAGAAGGACCGCATTGCGCAGCAGCATGCGTTCTTCAAGGCAGCCGGTGCGCCCTGCATCGTCTATGGCGAAACCGCCCGCTCGATCCAGGGGGTGAAATCTGCGCCGCTGGCCACCAAGCCGCGCCTGAGCGAGGCCGAGATTGCCGCCTATGGCCGCAAGCTGAGCGATTTCGCCGACTGGTGCGCCAAGGGCGGGATGCCGCTGAGCTATCACCACCACATGGCCGCCGCGATCGAGACCGAGGCCGAACTGGACCTGCTGATGAAGCATTCCACTGTTCCGCTGCTGTTTGATGCGGGCCACATGGCCTTTGCCGGTGGCGATAACCTGCGGGTGATCGACAACCACCATGCGCGCATCACCCATGTGCACACCAAGGACATCCGCCAAGCGGTGGTGGACGGTCTGGACCGCTCGCGCGAAAGCTTCCTTGACGCAGTGGTCAAGGGTGCCTTCACCGTGCCGGGCGACGGGTCGCTCGACTTCGAGGCGATCGTCAAGGCCCTGGCCGGCAAGGGATACGAAGGCTGGTTCGTGGTCGAGGCAGAACAGGATCCCAAGGTCTCTCCGCCGCTGGAAATGGCGATCAAGGGGCACAAGGAGCTGATGCGCGTCATGGGCGCGGCCGGCTACGAGGTGGTTCAGTGAACCGGATGGACGGCAAGATCTGCGTGGTCACGGGGGCCACGCAGGGGCTGGGCGCCGCAATCGCGCGACGTCTGGCCGATGCCGGGGCAGAGGGGCTCGTCGTCACCGGGCGCAACCTGGAGCGCGGCAGCCTGGTCGCGCGGGAGATCGCCGAAGAGCACGGCATCTGGGCGCATTTCGTGCAGGCCGATTTTGCCAAGGTCGAAGATTGCCGCCATGTGATCGCCGAGACTGACCGGCTGTTCGGTCGGATCGACGTCCTGGTGAACGCAGGCGCGTCGACCGCCCGCGGCACCATTCTGGACACCACGCCGGAAACCTTTGACGCGCTGTTCGCCACCAATGTTCGTGGGCCGTATTTCCTGATGCAGGAGGCGATCAAGCTGATGATCGCGCGCGGCACGCAGGGGGCGATCTGCAACATCGGCAGCATCTCGGCGCTGGCCGGGCAGCCGTTCATCAACGCCTATTGCGGATCAAAAGCAGCGTTGACAACGCTGACAGCCAACACGGCGTTCTCGGTGATGGGCAATCGCATCCGCGTCAATCAGCTGAACGTCGGCTGGATGGCTTCGGACAACGAGCGGGCGCTGCAAGAAGCCGAAGGCGGTGCGGATTGGGAGGCAAAAGCCGTTGCCAACCTGCCGTTCGGCCGGCTGGTCGATCCCAAGGAAGCCGCGCGCGCGGTCAACTTCATCGTCTCTGACGATGCCGGTCTGATGACCGGGGCTATCGTCAACTATGATCAATCGGTCTGGGGCGCCGTGCCCGAGGGGATGCCGGTGCCCAAGGGGCCGATGACCCTGCCATAAGCCGGTTCAGGGCGTCGTGACGACCGGAATGCGCGGCGCCTCGTTGTCTTTCTGCACCCGCGCGGCCAGCGCCACGCACAGCGCCTGAGCCAGGCACATCGGCGCCGCCAGCGAGCGCGAAAAGGTATATTCGTGCTCGGGCACCGAGAACAGCACCTGCGCCAGTTTGGCAAAGGGCGACAGCGTGCTGTCGGTGATCGCCACGATCGGCACGCCGCGTCGGGCTGTTTCCTCGGCAGTGTTCACCACTTCGGTGGCGTAGAACCGGAACGACACGACAAACAGCAGATCGCTCGGGCGGATCACCTTGGCCATATGGGTGGCCAGCCCGCCACCGGCGTCCAGCAGCACCGTCCGCTTGCCCAGCATCGTCAGCACATAGCGCAGCAGCTCGACCACCGGGGCAGAGCGAAGCTGGCCCAGAAGGTAGATCGTATCGGCCTTTTCCATCAACCCGGTGGCGCGGGCCAGGTCGACGGCTTCGACATCGGTCAGCAAATCCTGAAGCGAGGCGACATCGCGCGCGACCAGGTCGGCAAGAAAGCCCATGTCGCCTTCCTTGATGCCGCCCAGCTCTGTTTCCAGCGCCTTGACGCGGGCGTCGAACCCGGGCGCCGCGGTGGACAGGCGGCGCTGGAACACGGATTGCATGTCCTTGAAGCCGCGATAACCCAGCGATTGCGCATAGCGCACGAAGCTGGAAGCGTGGATGCCGCATTTTTGGCCGATGGCATTGACCGACAGAACCGCCACGTCATTGGGGTTCTGCGTCAGGAACAGCGCGATCTTCTGATACGACTTGCTCATGTCGTCATATCGGTCGTGGATCAGCTTGATCAGCTCTTCGTAGGATTCCGGCGGTCGGAAGGTGGACATGAAGGCCAATCCCGGTCTTTGACGTAACGTTGGGCCATGCGCCAAACACCGCAATGGAACATGTGGCACCAATGTTTGTCAATTATCGGCATTCGCATTTCAAGTTGCAAACATACTGTTTGATCGGCAATGCAATGCCGGCCGTTTTTCCGGTTGTCGTCATGCCGGCAGAACGAAACGAACGGACGGGACGGGTGGCTACATGTGGGATTTCAGGCCGCGTTTCAGGGCCACCATGTCGATATCGCGGGCCACGAAGGTGGCGCCGGCTTCGGTGACCGCGTCGGCATAGGCTTTGTTCGGCGACAGGAAGCCGGCGGGCTTG
>JAGRMT010000089.1 GCA_020441125.1 Roseivivax sp. | reverse complement strand
GCGGCCACGGCTGCCTTGTCATCCCGTTTGACCGGGGCGTCTGCGGCGCCTGCGCGCGCACGGGGGAAATCCAGCTGGTCCCCGACGTGCACGCCTTCCCCGGCCACATCGCCTGCGCCTCCTCGACCCTGTCGGAAATCGTCCTGCCGGTCCGCAACGCGGCGGGCGAGTTGCTCGGCGTCTTCGACATCGACAGCGACCTGCCCGCCGCCTTCACCCAGACCGACGCCCGCGAGCTTCAGGCGATCCTCGACACCACCTTCGCCCAGGTCCCCTGAAAGGAACGCCATGCTCACCGGAAGCTGCCTCTGCGGCGCCGTCACCTACCAGGTCACCGGAGAGGCCGGCCGCCCCGCCGCCTGCCACTGCACCCAGTGCCGCAAGCAGTCGGGGCATTACTGGGCCTCGGGCTGGTGCAAGGACAGCGACATCGCCATCGCGGGAGAGGTCCGCTGGTTCGCCGCCAGCGACACCGCCAAGCGCGGCTTCTGCCCCACCTGCGGGTCCTTCCTGTTCTGGAAGGCCCATGCCGAACCCTGGATCAGCTTCTCCATGGGCTCGCTCGACGGCCAGACCGGCCTGCCGCTGCGCGAGCATATCTTCACCCGGCACAAGGGAGATTATTACGAGATCGCGGACGGAGTGCCGCAGAGGGAGGATTGAGGGGGGTGGTCTTGTTGCCAATCACTTACGAAGTGAACGGCGGCTTTGCGGGACGGAACTTACGTTCGCTGCATCTGCGCCAATGGCTGTTTTCGCCAATAACTCGGACCACTATGCCAATTTTCGGAACTTGTCTATTTGACCAGTGACGCGCATGTTTGGGGCGAATGGCAAGGATTGCCAGGATTTTGGATGAAGTATTGCTGAGTGAGGAGGCCAAGTGAGCTTCTTGCGCACGTTGCTTTTTGTCGTTGTGGCAATCCTGGCCAGCACTGCCGTTTTCGCGGTGGCTCACGTCTATCGGTATGGATGGGACGCAGCAACCTACAACGGGCAAGACCCTTGGGCGCTGTTTTTCTTTGGCATAGGCGGTGCCTTTGTGCCGCTTGCCGTTGCAACTGTGATAGCCGGGATTAGGAAGCTCGTATCACGATCTAGCAGCTTCCTAGGCGGATGGTTAGTGATCTTTGCTATCGCCACCGTCTTATTCGCAGCGCCTACCTTTTACGTCGCCGCCAACCTAAACAAAGGAAATTCTTTGCGATCAATTCTTTCTCCATTTTTGTTTGCCGCAGTGATTGGCGCGCCTGCTCTTGCTGAAGTCGGAATATGCCCGATCTCCGCTGACTTTGTTACAGAGCCTGAAACGCGCGAGACGACAGAACAAGTTGGGTCCGTTGCCGTGAACAACACGACAATGCGCGCCTTTGTCGATGGCGCAATGGTTCAGATCGAGTGCACGGGAGTATCCCCGGATCAGGTTTTTCCGGGCCAAGACGACGCTACCATTCTCGCAAACTACGTCCGTTTCTGGTCAATTGAGCCGACTGGTCCGGCGTATCGAGACGGCGACACCTTTGCGATCGAAGGCACAAAAGACATCCAGGGCATTGAAGTCACCTATACCTATCGACTGTTCCGATTTGAGAACAGCTTCGCAATGGTCGCGACGGGCGTACCAGGCGGCGGTCAACCGCCTGATGTCGAACGATTTCTAACTAGTATCGAGGTGACATCGGCGTCTCCCGAACCATTCACGGCAGAGGAATTGGCCGAAGGTCGACGCAACCACATCGCAGCGTGCTTACCTGCGGTTCGCGCGGACAATGAGGCGCGGCAGTTAGGTCTTAGCGAAGTTGAAATCATCTATTTCTGCTCTTGTACCGGGCAAAGGTACTTTGCTGAGTTCACGCGGCTTGAGCTTCGCACACTGGCTATGGGCGATGATGCTTCACTTGAACAAAGGCGGTCAGGTATCCAGACCGAGTGCTTTGACGACGCGGTTAGGTAGCCTACGAGGCACGAGCTTCAGCCCGATGAATACGCAGTTCTGCCGTGATCTGACGAAGACTCGGGAGCAACGATGCGAAAACAGACATTCAAACAAGGTGCCGCATCCGTCAATGAGGGCTCCAAGCAGCCATTCTCCGCACCGCATCTCGCACTTCACCCCCCTTGCGCCGCCGCCCCCCATCCGCCACATCCTGCCCCATGCCCTCTGACTACGCCCCGCCCACCGACCCGATCCATGTGCTCTACGAAGATCACCAAATCCTCGTGGTGGAAAAGCCTGCCGGGCTGCTGTCGGTCCCCGGCAAGGGCGACCACCTGGCCGATTGCCTGATCGCGCGACTGGCCGAGGCATGGCCGCAGGTGCTGCTGGTGCACCGGCTGGACCGGGATACCTCGGGCGTGATGGTCTTTGCGCTGACGCCGCACGCGCAGCGCCACCTGGGCGCGCAGTTCGAGGCGCGCAGCACGCGCAAGACCTATATCGCCTGGCTCGCCGGCATTCTTGAACCGCGCAAGGGCACCGTCGATCTGCCGCTGATCGTCGACTGGCCAAACCGGCCGCGCCAGATGGTCGACCCGGTCAATGGCAAGCCGGCCGTGACCGACTGGCATGTGACCAAGACCACCGCCAGCGAAACCCGCGTGCGGCTGATGCCCAGGACCGGGCGCAGCCATCAGTTGCGGGTGCACATGCTGGCGCTGGGTCACCCGATCCTGGGCGATCCGCTCTATGCCCCCGATACGGTGGATGCCCATCCGCGCATGATGCTGCATTCCGAGGAGCTGCGGTTGAAGCATCCCGAAAGCGGCGAGGGCATGAGCTTTCGTGCCAAGGCGCCGTTCTGACGCGACGTTCCGCTTGGGCGCGCCCGTGGCCGGACTAGGCTGGCGCGGCGAACAGGCGAAGGAGCGATCATGGTCGAGGTGCAGACTAAAACCGGGCTGGTGCCGCCGCAGGTGCTGGGCTCTTTGCCGGGCGTGGCGCTGTTTCGGGCCGTGATGGCCGGCGAGATGCCACATCCGCCGCTGACCGGCGGCATTCCCATGGCGGTGACAGAGGCGGACGAGGGCCGCGTCGTCTGGACGGTGCGCGCGCCTGACTGGTTCCTGAACCCGATGGGCGGGGTGCATGGCGGTTTTGCCATGACGGTGCTGGACAGCGCGCTGGGCTGCGCGGTGCATTCCGCGCTGCCGGCGGGCAAGGGCTATACCAGCGTCGAGGTGAAGGTGAACATGACGCGCCCGGTTCCGGTGGGCGAGGATCTGCGCTGCGAGGGAAAGCTGATCACGCTGGGCGGCCGGGTCGGCACGTCCGAGGCGCGGCTGACCGACGCGCGCGGCCGGGTGCTGGCCTTTGGCACGTCGACGTGCCTGGTGTTCGATGTGGCGGCGCCGGGCTGATCCCGCCGCCGCCCCGAAGGCCGGGCATCAGCCCGGCCTTGCCCTGCGATCACTCCGCGCCCTGGTCCCAGCCTGACACGGCCTTCACTTCCAGGAAGTCGTGCAACCCGTAAACGCCGCCTTCGCGGCCGTTACCCGATTGCTTCATCCCGCCGAAAGGCGAACCGGCGCTGCGCGATTTGCCGTTCATCTCGACCATGCCCGAGCGCAGCTGCCGCGCCAGACGGTTGCGGCGGGCGCCGTCCTGGGTCTGGACATAGTTGGTCAGCCCGTAAGGCGTGTCGTTGGCGACCTGTACGGCCTCTTCCTCGGTCTCGAACTTCAGGATCGACAGCACCGGGCCAAAGATTTCCTCGCGCGCGATGGTCATGTCATTGGTCACGTCGGCAAAGACCGTGGGCCGCACGAAGAAGCCCTTGTTCAGCCCTTCGGGGCGACCCAGGCCACCGGCAACCAGCCGCGCGCCCTCGTCGATGCCCTTCTGGATCAGGTCCTGGATCTTGCCCCACTGCACGGCGTTGACCACCGGGCCGATATGCCGGCCCTGTTCGGAAGCAGGGCCAACCGTGACCTTCGAGGCGACTTCTGCCGCTTCGTCGACCACCTTGTCGTAGATCGCCGATTGCACCAGCATCCGGCTGGGCGCGTTGCACGACTGGCCGGTGTTCTGCATCATGTGCAGCACGCCGCGCTTGACCGCCTTGTCGTCGGCGTCGTCGAACAGAATGTTGGCGCCCTTGCCGCCCAGTTCCAGGTGAACGCGCTTGATCGTGTCGGCCGCCGCTTTCGAGATCAGCCGCCCGGCGCGGGTCGATCCGGTGAAGCTGACCATGTCGACATCGGGATGCGCCGAAAGCTGGCTGCCCACACCGGCACCGTCGCCGTTGACCAGGTTGAACACGCCCGGCGGGAAGCCGGCGGCGTGCATCATCTCGGCGAAGACGATGGCGTCCAGCGGGCTTTCCTCGGACGGTTTCAGCACCATGGTGCAGCCGGCGATGGCGGCTGCACCGACCTTCAGCGTGACCTGGTTCATCGGCCAGTTCCACGGCGTGATCAGCGCCGCGACGCCCACCGCCTCGTAGATGATCCGGTCCTCGGGCGAGCGGTCGTTCAGCGGCTGCTCGAAGGCGAATTCCTTGGCAGCGCGGATGAAGTTGGTCAGGTGCCAGGTTCCGGCGCCAACCTGGTTGGCGCGGGCAAAGTCGATCGGCGCGCCCATCTCCAGCGACATCGCCTGGGCCATCTCCTCGGCGCGCTCCTGGTAGACAGCCAGCAGCTTTTCGACCAGCGCGATCCGCTCGGCCGGGGGGGTGGCCATCCAGCCGGGCAGCGCAGCCTTGGCGGCGGCGACGGCGGCATCGGTATCGGCTTGCCCGCCCAGCGAGATCACCGCGCAGGGCTCTTCGGTCGAGGGGTCGATCACCGGGTGGTCGCGGCCCTGGATCGGGTCCACCCAGGCCCCGTTGATGTAGAATTGGCGTTTCTCGATCATCGCGTATTCTCCCTAAACCCGACCCCGCGGTCGGTCTTTCGCGACACTCTGTCACCGGGGCCGGATGTGTGCAACCCGGGGGTTTACATGGCCAGTTTAGAATTTATCTAAACTGGGCGGGTTCAACCCGACGGAATAATTCTGGAAAAGGACAGAGCCATGGCGCTGCGCATCAACGACGAAATCCCCAACCTTACCGTGACCACCGACCAGGGCGAGATTGTCCTGCACGACTGGATCGGCGACAGCTGGGCGATCCTGTTTTCGCACCCCAAGGACTTTACCCCCGTCTGCACCACCGAATTTGGCGCCGTGGCACAGCTGGCCGATGAATGGGCCAAGCGCGGCACCAAGGTGATGGGCATTTCCGTCGACGGGGTTGAAGAGCACAAGCAGTGGAAGGGCGACATCGAGAAGACCTCGGGCGCCAAGGCCGGCTTCCCGATCATCGCCGACGAGGATCTGTCCGTGGCCAAGGCGCTGGACATGCTGCCGGCCGAAGCCTACCTGCCCGCAGGCCGCACCGCAGCCGACAGCGCCACCGTGCGCTCTGTCTTCATCGTCGCGCCGAACAAGAAGGTGCAGCTGATGATGACCTACCCGATGTCGGTGGGCCGCAACTTTGCCGAGGTG
This sequence comes from Roseivivax sp., assembly GCA_020441125.1. Classification (GTDB taxonomy): domain Bacteria; phylum Pseudomonadota; class Alphaproteobacteria; order Rhodobacterales; family Rhodobacteraceae; genus Mesobacterium_A. The sequence continues at coordinate 6,796 of JAGRMT010000089.1, read as the reverse complement.
CTGCGCGCGCTGGACGCGCTGCAGGCCACCTATGGCGTCCCGATCGCCACGCCGGCCAACTGGCAGCACGGTCAGGACGTGATCGTCGCTCTGTCGCTGAACGACGAGCAGGCCAAGGAAAAGTTCGGCGAGGTCAAGAAGGTACTGCCGTACCTGCGCACCACCAAGTTCCCGGGCTGATCCCGCCCGGCGGGCAGGTGCCCCCCAGCCCTGCCCCGCGCCCCCGGCCCCCGGCCGGGGGTTTTGCTTTTTGGTGGGCCGAGTCTGCCCCGCGCTGACCGGGTATCGTGCCGAAGTGGCGGAAAACGCGGCTCGCGGTTCCGGTTTGTTTCCACCATAGTGACAAAAAACGATCCGCTGCCCGCGCTTCGCCGTAACTGTTTGGCGAGCCCGCCGCATTTCCGCTAGTCTTATCCGGCTGGCGCAAACCCTGCGCGTGCGGGGCAGAAGATCGGGAAGGACTGGCAACCGTGAGGACGCACCACCTTGAGCAAAGCACGCCGCCCGGAGCGCCGATGACGGCAGAGCCGCTGCATTTCGACCCGGCCCAGGGCGACAGCCGCGCGTTTCGCGATGCGCTGGGGCGTTTCGGCACCGGGGTGACGGTGGTCACCTGCCCAACCGCGACCGGCCCGATCGGGATCACCGCCAACAGCTTTGCCAGCGTGTCGCTGGATCCGCCGCTGGTGCTGTGGTCGCCGGCCAAGAATTCGGCACGCTACCCGTTCTTTGCCGCCGCGCCGCATTTCGCGATTCACGTGCTGGGCATCGACCAGGCCGACATGTGCAAGGGTTTTGCCCGCACCGCCGACTGTTTCGACACGCTCGACTGGTCCGAGGGCGCGCACCGGGTGCCGCTGATCGAGGGCTGCCTGTCGCGCTTCGAATGCACCAAGGTGGCCGAGCATGACGGCGGCGACCACACGATCATCGTCGCCCGCGTCACCCGTGTCAGCACGCGCGCGGGCAAGCCGCTGCTGTTCCACTCGGGGCGCTACGGCACGCTTTCCGATCCCAGCTGATCCGCTTCGCCTTGCGCTGCGGTGCAACTGCGGCTAGGCCAAAGAGAGCCCAGCCGCAGGAGCCCTGCCATGCGCATGACCGATACGTTCATCAAGCCCATGCATCCCGAAGGGCGCAAGTTCGTTGCGATCTTCGCCGCCGTGTCGGTGGTGCTGTTCCTGATCTGGGAACCGCTGGGGTGGCTTGGCCTTGGGCTGACTGTCTGGTGTTATTACTTTTTTCGCGATCCCGAGCGGGTGACCCCGCAGCGGGGCAACCTGGTGATCAGCCCTGCCGACGGCGTCGTGTCGCTGATCGAACCGGCGGTGCCGCCGGCCGAACTGGGCATGGAGGCGGTGCCGCTGACGCGGGTCAGCGTGTTCATGTCGGTGTTCAATTGCCATGTGAACCGCGCCCCGGTGGCCGGCGAGGTTACGCAGGTAGCCTACCGGCCCGGCAAGTTCCTGAACGCCTCGCTGGACAAGGCGTCAGAGGATAACGAGCGCAACGGGCTGGTGATCCGCATGGATGACGGGCGCGAGATCGCCGTGGTGCAGATCGCCGGGCTGGTTGCGCGGCGCATCGTCTGCTGGACCAAACCGGGCGACCGGCGCGCGCGGGGAGAGCGGTTCGGGCTGATCCGCTTCGGCTCGCGGCTCGATGTCTACCTGCCGCAGGGCGTGGAGCCGCAAGTGGCGCTTGGCCAGACCATGATCGCGGGAGAGACCGTGATCGCCGATCTGGACGGCTGAGGCCATGGAATCGCGCGAGCGTCCGGAAAAGCTGACGCTGATCCAGCTGATCCCCAACATGATGACCATCGCGGCGATCTGTGCCGGTCTGACCGCGATCCGGTTTGGCGTGCAGGGCAATTACGAGACAGCGGTCAAGCTGATCCTGCTGGCAGCGGTGCTGGACGGGCTGGACGGGCGGATCGCGCGCTACCTGAACAGCGACAGCAAGATGGGCGCCGAGCTGGACAGCCTGGCCGACTTTCTGAACTTTGGCGTAGCACCGGGTGTGCTGCTGTATTTCTGGGCGCTCACCGACATGCCGCGCCTGGGCTGGATGGCGGTGCTTGTCTACTCGGTCTGCTGCGTGCTGCGCCTGGCGCGGTTCAACGTTTCGCGCAGCGAAACCACGGGCGATTCCGCCTATTTCGAGGGCTTCCCCTCGCCCGCCGGCGCGATGCTGGTGATGCTGCCGATGTTTGCAAGCTTCGCCTTCGGCACCGGTCCGGTGCTGCCCGACCTGCTGATGGCGCCCTATATGGCAGCGATCGGCCTGCTGATGATCAGCCGTATTCCGACCTGGTCATTCAAGAAATCGCGCATCCCGCGCGTCAACGTGAGTTATTTCCTGGTCGGCTTTGCCACCGTGGGCGCAGCTGTCCTGCTTTATCCCTGGGAAGCGCTGGTGGTCCTTTGCCTGGCCTATCTTGCGACCGTGTGCTGGATGCTGGTCGGTCGCAAGCGTCTGGGCAAACGAGAGGACTGATCGTTGGACATCAAGGCCGTCGAGACCGCCTACGCCCGCTGGGCGCCGGTGTATGACAAGACGTTTGGCGCCATCACCGAGGTTGGGCGCCGCCGCACGGTCGGCTATGTCAACGCGCACGCGCCGGCCGATGTGCTGGAGCTGGGTGTCGGTACCGGGCTGGCGCTGCGATATTATTCCAAGACGCTGCGCGTGACCGGGATCGACTACAGCACCGACATGCTGCGCAAGGCCAAGAAGCGCGTGGCCGAGGACGGGCTGAGCCATATCCATGCGCTGATGCGGATGGATGCCCGCGCGCTGAGTTTCGAAGACGCGAGTTTCGATTTCGTGGTGTCGATGCACGTGCTGTCGGTGGTGCCCGAGCCCGAGCGGGTGATGGCCGAGATCGCGCGGGTGCTGCGGCCTGGCGGGCGGGCGGTGATCGCGGTGCATTTCAAGCGCGACAGCGGCGCGCTGGCGGTGCTGGAACGGGCCTTTGCACCGCTGGCAGACCTGATCGGCTGGCATTCGGATTTCGACCGCTCGGCGGTGCTGGCGGAACCGGCGCTGACGCTGGTCGAAGAGGCGCAACTGCCGCCGATGGGCATGATGACCTTCATGGTGCTGGAACGGCGGGCGGACCGGGCGGTGGGGTGAAACCCCACCCTACGGCGCTGCGCGATGTCCCGCCCGGTGGCGGTGCCCAAAAGGCGACGTGAGGGGGCTGTCCGCCCCCTCACACTCCCCCGCGAGTATTTCGGCAAAGAAGAAGCAAGACACGCGGCGCATTTGTCTGGCGGCGTCCGAACGGGGAAGGACGGCGCCATGCGCCCGTGTCAGGCACGCGGATCGAGCAGTTTCTGCAGCACCCGGTCGCGGGTGATCTGGCCGATCACGGCGCCATCCTGCGCAACCCCGACCGCCGTGTCACCGGGGCCGAACAGGGCCATGACATCGCGGATGTCGGTTTCGGGCGGCACGGTCTGGCGCGGTGTGGCGGTGGCTGGCTCCATCACGTCGCGCGCGCAGAGCACGCCAAGCGGGTTCATGTCGGCGACGAAATCGGCGACGTACTCGTTCACCGGGTTCGAGAAAATCTCGCGCGGGGTGCCGCATTGCACGATCCGCCCGCCTTCCATGATGGCGATGCGCTGGCCGATCTTGAACGCTTCGTCCAGATCGTGGCTGACGAAGAGGATGGTGCGGCGCAGGTTCTTCTGCAGGTCCAGAAGCTCGTCCTGAAGCCGTGCGCGGATCAGCGGGTCGAGCGCCGAGAACGGCTCGTCCATCAACAGCAGCGGCGCTTCTGTGGCGAAGGCCCGGGCCAGGCCGACACGCTGCTGCATCCCGCCCGACAGCTCTCCGACCTTGCGCCCGGCCCAGTCCGACAGGCCGACCAGCGCCAGTTGTGCCTCTACCCGGGCGGCGCGCTCGGCGCGCGGCATGCCGTCCAGCTCCAGCCCGAGGCCGACGTTGTCAGCCACGCTGCGCCATGGCAGCAGCCCGAACTGCTGGAACACCATGGCGACGTGATGGCGCCGCATCCGCCGCAGGGCGGCCGGGTTCGCGGTGGCGATATCGACCATGTCCTTGCCATCGCTGACGCGCACCGCGCCGCGGGTGACCGGGTTGAGCCCGTTGACCGCGCGCAGCAGTGTCGACTTGCCCGAGCCCGACAGGCCCATCAGCACCACGATCTCGCCCTTGCCGACGGTGAGCGAGCAATCATGCACCCCCAGCACCTGGCCGGTCTCGCGCTGGATCGTGGCGCGGTCCTGTCCGGCATCCATCAGCGGCAACGCGAGGTCCGGCTTGTCGCCGAAGACGATGCTGACCTTGTCGATCTCGACCGCGGCGCTCATTTTCCGACCCTCAGCATCCGGTCCAGCACGATGGCCAGCACCACGATCACGAAGCCCGATTCGAAGCCCAGCGCGGTGTTGACCTGGTTCAGCGCGCGCACCACGGGAACGCCGAGGCCATCCGCGCCGACCAGCGCCGCGATGACCACCATCGACAGCGACAGCATGATTGTCTGGTTCAGCCCGGCCATGATCTGGGGCAAGGCATAGGGCAGCTCGACCTTCCACAGCGTCTGCCGCGCGGTGGCGCCAAAGGCGCGGGCGGCTTCAAGCAGCGGTGTCGGGGTCGAGGACACGCCGAGATGGGTCAGGCGGATCGGCGCCGGTACGACAAAGATCACCGTGGCCAGCAGCCCCGGAACCATGCCGATGCCAAAGAAGACGATGGCCGGGATCAGGTAGACGAAGGCCGGCAGCGTCTGCATCAGGTCGAGCACCGGGCGCATCGCCTGGAACAGGCGCGGCCGGTGCGCCGCGGCGATGCCGATGGGCACGCCCAGCCCCATGCACACCACGCAGGAAGCCAGCACCAGGGTCAGGCTTTCCAGCGTTTCGTCCCAGTAGCCCTGGTTGAGGATGAACAGAAAACCCAGCGCCGTCAGCACGACGGTCTGCCAGCTGCGTTGCAGCGCCCAGGCCAGCGCGCAAAGCAGCGCGATCAGCAGCAGCGGCGGTGGCGCCTGAAGCACGGCAAGAATGCCGTCGATCAGCGATTCGAGCCCCGCGGCGATGGCATCGAAGAGCCACTCGCCATTGTCCTGTAGCCAGTCGAAGACCGACTTGGCGGCCTTGCCCACCGGGATTTTCGCGTCAGTCAAGAAGTCCAGCAGGGCCGTGTCCTCCGGAAGAATTGTATTGCCCATGCGCGACACTGTCCGAATAGTCGGCGCATGGGAACCGTGCACGAGGGCCAGCATGTCGGAAATCGTCTTCTATACCAACCCCATGTCGAGGGGAAGAATCGTGCGCTGGATGCTGGAGGAGCTGGGGCAGCCCTACCAGACCCACGTGATGGGCTATGGCCCCGAGATGAAATCGGAGCGTTACCTGCGGCTGAACCCGATGGGAAAGGTACCGACGGTGGTGCACGACGGCGCGGTGGTGACCGAATGCGCGGCGATCTGTGCCTACCTGGCCGACGCCTTTCCGCAGGCCGGGCTGGCGCCCGAGCCCGGCTCGAAGGCGCGGGCGGATTATTACCGCTGGATGTTCTTTGCCGCCGGGCCGGTGGAAACGGCGGTGGTGGTCAAGTCCTTCGGGTTCGAGATCCCGAGCGAGCCGCAGGCGATGGGCCGGGCCGGGTGGGGCAGTTTCGATCTGATGGTGAACGGGCTGGCCAGCCTGTTCGCGGACGGCCGGTCCTATGTCACGGGCGACACGTTCAGTGCCGCCGATGTCTATGTCGGCTCGCAAATCGCCTGGGGTCTGCGGTTCGGCACCTTGCCCGAGCGACCGGGTTTTGCCGACTATGCCGCCCGGTTGGGCGCCCGGCCCGCAGCCGTGCGTGCCCGAGAGATCGACGACGCGCTGGTGGCCGCGATGAAGCCGAAGGGCTGAGCCGGGGCGCGATTTCTTGAAAAGAAATCGCGGCGGAAACTTTTGAAGTTTCCGCCGCGATCCCATACCGGGGTTACAGGCCCAGCGCGCCCTTGACCGCTGCCATGCCGTCACCGCCGTCCTTGGTGGTGACGCCGGCCAGCCAGCCGTCCAGGACGGCGGGGTTGGCCTTGAGCCAGTCAGCGGCGGCCTTGGCCGGCTCGGTCCCGTCGTTCAGGATCGCGCCCATGATTTCGTTTTCCATCGCCAGGGTAAAGCTCATGTTCTCAAGCAACTTGCCGACGTTGGGGCAGGCCGCGACATAGCCGGCCGAGGTGTTGGTATAGACTGTGGCGCCGCCCAGATCGGGACCGAAGTAATCGTCGCCGCCGGTCAGGTAGGTCAGCTGGAAGTTGGCGTTCATCGGGTGCGGTTCCCAGCCCAGGAAGACGATCGGCTCTTCCTTGCGCACGGCGCGGTCGACCTGCGCCAGCATCCCCTGCTCGGAGCTTTCGGCAACGTCGAAGCCCTTGAGCCCGAACGCATCGGCCTCGATCATGTCGAGGATCAGGCGGTTGCCGTCATTGCCGGGCTCGATGCCGTAGATCTTGCCGCCCAGCGCATCCTTGTGCGCCGCGATGTCGGCGAAATCCTTGATGCCCAGTGCGGCGCCGGCGGCGTTGGTCGCCAGCGTGTACTTGGCGCCTTCCAGGTTGGCGCGCACGGTGTCGACGGTGCCGGCATCGCGGTAGGAGGCGATGTCGCCCTCCATCGTGGGCATCCAGTTGCCCAGGAACACGTCGACATCCTTCTGTGCCAGCGACACATAGGTGACCGGCACCGACAGCACCTTGATGTCCGTCTCATAGCCCAGCGCGCCCAGCACGGTGGTGGCGGCGGCGGTGGTGGCGGTGATG
>JAGRMT010000088.1 GCA_020441125.1 Roseivivax sp. | reverse complement strand
CAGACCTTTGACCAGATCCTGACGCTGGCCCACGCGATCGAGGCGGCCGGCGCGACGATCCTGAACTCGGGCATCGGCTGGCACGAGGCCCGGGTGCCGACCATCGCCACCTCGGTCCCGCGCGCCGGGTTTGCCTGGGTGACGAAAAAGCTGATGGGCCATGTGTCGATCCCGGTCATCACGTCGAACCGGATCAACAACCCCGATACCGCCGAGGCGGTCCTGGCCGGGGGCAATGCCGACATGGTGTCGATGGCGCGGCCGTTCCTGGCCGATCCGGATTTCGTCAACAAGGCCGCCGCCGGTCAGGCCGCGACGATCGCGCCCTGCATCGGCTGCAACCAGGCCTGTCTGGATCATACCTTCAGCGGCAAGCTGACCTCGTGCCTGGTCAACCCCCGCGCCGGGCATGAAACCGAACTGCGCTACGACCCTGCCGCAACCCCGCGCAAGGTTGCCGTGGTCGGCGCCGGGCCTGCGGGCCTGTCCGCAGCTCTGGTCGCCGATCAGCGCGGCCATCACGTCACGCTGTTCGAAAAGGACAGCCAGATCGGCGGGCAGTTGAACATGGCCCGCCAGGTGCCGGGCAAAGAGGAATTCGACGGCCTGGTCGCCTGGTTCGGCACCATGCTGGGGGCCTCGGGCGTCACGGTGAAGCTGGGAACGGCGGCAACCGCCGAAACGCTGACGGGCTTCGACGATATCATCATCGCGACCGGCGTCACCCCGCGCGATCCCGGCATCCCGGGCGAGGACGGCGCGAACGTGCTGTCCTATATCGACGTGCTGCGCGACAAGGCCCCGGTCGGTCCGCGCGTGGCGGTGATCGGTGCCGGCGGCATCGGCTTTGATATTGCCGAATATGTCACCCACCAGGGCGTCAGCCCGACCCTCGACGCCGCGGAATGGCGCAAGGAATGGGGGGTGGGCGATCCGGCCGAGGTTCCCGGCGGGCTGCTGGAACCGGCCCCGCCCGCGCCTGCCCGTGCCGTGACCCTGTTGCAGCGCAAGGCCGAGAAGCCGGGCAAGCGGCTGGGCAAGACGACCGGCTGGATCCACCGCGCAAGCCTTCAGGCGCGCCAGGTGCAGATGCTGGGTGGCGTCAGCTACGAACGCATCACGCCCGAGGGTATCGTGCTGGGCAGCGACAAGGGCGAACGCCTGCTGGAAGTGGACACCGTCGTCCTCTGCGCCGGGCAGGTCCCGAACCGCGCGCTGGCCGATGCACTGACGGGCAACCCCGCCACGGTCCATGTGATCGGCGGTGCGGATGTGGCGGCCGAACTCGATGCCAAACGCGCCATCGACCAGGGCTCGAGGCTGGCCGCCAGCCTCTGACCCCGTCGATCCAGCAGAAACAACGCGCCCGGGCCTGATCGGCCCGGGCTTTTTCGTGCACAATCGCGCCCTGATTGCGAAACAATCCTCGGACTACCGGTAAAACTGTTCTGAAATTACAAACGTTTGTCCCAGTTAAACCCCGGCCCCGCCGCTTTGGCGCCGCATTTGGGGTGTGTAACGAAACCATCGCAGCAGTGGATGTTACGGGTAGTGCTATGGATCGTTTGACTGAAATGGAAGCCTTTGCGACGGTCGTGGACCAGGGCGGCTTTACCGATGCCGCGCGCAAGATGGGTATCTCGAAATCCGCCGTGTCCAAGCATGTCTCGTCGCTCGAGGCCCGGCTGGGGGCCCGCCTGTTGAACCGCACGACCCGCCGCGTCAGCCCCACGGAAATCGGCCTGGTCTATTACGACCGTGCGCGCCGTGTCCTGAACGACGCGGGCGAGGCTGACAGCATCGTCACGGCCATGCAATCGGCGCCCTCGGGTGTGTTGCGCATGTCTGTGGCCACCGATTTCGGCGTCAGCCTGTTGTCGCCGGTTCTGGATGAATTCCTGATGGAGTTCCCGGAAATCAGCGTGAACATGGTGTTGAAGAACCGCTATGTCGAACTGATTTCGGAAGGGTTCGACATGTCGATCCGCGTGGGCGAGATGGAGGACAGCTCGCTCAGGGCGCGCAAGATCACCGAAACCTCGCAACGGCTGATCGCATCGCCGCGCTATTTCCAGGCGCATGGCCGGCCCGAACGCATCGACGACCTGAACGACCACCGCCTGCTGCATTACTCCAATCAGGCCAGCGCCAACGTCTGGAAGATCACGGCCCCCTCGGGCGAGGTGCGGCAGGTGCGCGGAACCGGATGGCTGACGGTGAATGACGGCCAGTCGCTGCTGAATGCCGCCGTCAAGGGGCTGGGCATCGCCTATCTGCCGAGCTTCCTGTATCATGACGCGATGCAGCAGGGGCTGGTTCAGGATGTGATCCCCGACCTGCCGCAAACCACGCTGGGCATCTATGCGGTGTATCCGCCGGGTCGCTTTACCCAGCCCAAGGTGCGCGCCTTCATTGATTTTCTCGTGCATGTGTTCGCCGAGAAGGGCCCGAATAACTGGTGATCTTCTTACCCTCGTTCGTATCTCAGACTTCACCCCGGGCTTGGCCCGGGGTTTTTTCTTGGGCGATGCACCCTTGGCACACGAAAACGTGCACATTTTTCTTTGTCCGCGCGAGGTGAGCGGCTAGATAAACGCGAGTGGGCGGCGCGACTGAGGGTTTTGCGCCGGGTGTGGGTGAAGGGTAAGCCGGGGGGCTTGGTTTGTTTGTGGCGCGAGCCTGTTGTGGAACAATTGCGCGCGCGGGTCTTGCGCGGAACCGTGGCCATCGGCCCCGGAGGCTGTGTTAGTCAGCGATGTCCCGCAACCTGTTTCAATATGACCCCGTCATAGGCTACCGTTTTGTTCCCGGGCTGAAGGGACGTGTGCGCCACGAAGGCGGCGGCTACCTTGTGCGGTGCAACAACGCCGGCTTCCGCTCTGACCACGTGTTCCGCGACGCGCCCACTCCGGGCAAGCGGCGAGTGCTGGTCTTCGGCGATTCCAACACGGCCGGCGATGGCGTGTCCAACGGCAAGCGCTTTTCAGACCTGATCGAGGCGCAGCTTCCGGATTGCGAAGTGTACAACTTCGGCCTGCCCAGCTCAGGTACAGACCAGCAATACCTGGCCTTCCGCGAATGTGCTGGCGCGATGCATTATGACCTGCTGCTGCTTTGCCCGATGGTCGACAACATCCGCCGCAACCTGCAGGACGCCCGGCTGATCCATTCCGGCCTGTCCGGAGAGCTGGCGTTGCTGCCCAAACCCTATTTCGATCTGGCCCAAGGCGCGCTGGTGCTGCGCAACGTGCCAGTGCCCAAGGGCCACCTGCCGGTGGACAACGCACAGGCGGACGAGCCGCAGATCGGCTCTGTCCGCGCGCTGGCCCGTCAGGCGATGAGCCACGCCAATGCCCGTTTTCCGGGCCTGCGCGGCTGGACCCAATGGCTGCGGCGCCTGGCCCTGCCGGCCGAGTATAACAGCCCGAACACGTTGGGCTGGCAGCTGATGCGCACGATTCTGGCGCAATGGATCGCCGAGGCGCGTGCGCCGGTGATCCTGGCGCCAATCCCGACCTTCGAACACATCGACGGCAATATCCGCGCGGCGCCCTACCGCGCCCGCTTCGCCGAGCTGTCACGAGAGACCGGGGCGGCGCTGGTCGACGTGCTGGACGGGCTGCGCGCACAGAACGCCACCAGGCCCGGCAGCCTGCGCTTTCCCACGGACGAGCACCCAACCGTGGCCGGCCACGCGGCCATCGCGGAGCTCCTGGTGCCGCATGTGGCGCGCGCGCTGGAAGGCGGCCTGTCCAACCCCATGCAGATGAGTGCGGAATGAGTGAACCAGTAACGATTCTGGGCCTGTCGGCCCTGTACCACGACAGTGCCGCGGCGCTGGTTCGCGACGGTCAGATCGTCGCCGCCGCGCAGGAAGAGCGGTTCAGCCGAGTCAAGCATGACAGGCGCTTTCCGGTCAACGCGATCAACTACTGTCTCGAAGCCGGCATGGTCGAACCGGACGAACTGACCGCCGTCGTGTTTTATGACGACCCGGTGCTGACCACCGACCGGATCGTGCGCACGCTGGCCCACAGCGGCGACAAGGGGCTGGCGCAATGGCTGAAAAGCGCGCCCGGCCTGCTGGGTGCCAAGATGCGCGTGCCGCAGCTGGTCGCGGCTGAACTTGGGGCGAACTTGCCAGTGCTGTTCACCGAACATCACCAGAGCCATGCGGCAAGCGCCTTCTTCCCCTCGCCCTTCGACGACGCCGCCATCCTGACGATTGACGGCGTAGGCGAATGGGCCACGACCACGCTGGGCCACGGCAGCGGCAACCAGTTGCAGATCGAGCAGGACATCCACTTCCCGCATTCGCTGGGCCTGCTCTATTCAGCATTTACCGTCTTCACCGGGTTCAAGGTGAACTCGGGCGAATACAAGCTGATGGGCCTGGCTCCCTATGGGCAACCAATCTACGCCGGCGTCATCCGCGACAACCTGATCGACATCCGGCCTGACGGGTCTTTCCGGCTGAACCTCGACTATTTCGGTTATCTCGACGGCGAGGGCATGACCAACGAGCGTTTTGCCGCGCTGTTCGGCGGCCCGCCCCGGCAGGCCGAAAGCCGGATTACACAGCGCGAGATGGACATGGCGGCCTCGATCCAGCAGGTCACCGAAGAAGCGGTGATGGCAATGGCCCGCCACCTGAAAACGCGCACCGGCGCGGCCAACCTTTGCATGGCGGGCGGCGTGGCGCTGAACTGCGTGGCCAATGGCAAGCTGCTGGCGTCGGGTCTGTTTGACAACATCTGGGTCCAGCCGGCGGCGGGCGATGCCGGCGGTGCCCTGGGTGCCGCGCTGCTGGTGGCGCATCACCGGCATGACGCACCGCGCGCCGCCGCGGCGCCTGGGCGCGACCGGCAACAGGGCAGCTATCTGGGCCCTGAACTGAGCAACGAGGAAATCGCCGCCTATCTCGATTTCAACGACTACCCCGCGCACCGGGTGACCGATGACGAACGCGCCAGCCGTGTCGCCGCCGCCATGGCCGAAGGCAAGGTGATCGGCTGGTGTGTCGGGCGAATGGAATACGGTCCGCGCGCGCTGGGTGCCCGCTCCATCCTGGGCGATCCGCGCAGCGCACAGATGCAATCGGCGATGAACCTCAAGATCAAGTTTCGAGAAAGTTTCCGGCCATTTGCGCCAGCGGTGCTGCGCGACAAGGTGGCCGATTGGTTCGAGATGGACGCCGACAGCCCCTACATGCTGATGGTGGCGCCTGTCCGCCCGGAACTGCGTATCGAGCAAAGCTTCAGCACCGCCGAGGACCTGCGCGCGATCGTCAACCGCCCGCGCAGCACGATCCCTGCCGTGACCCATGTCGATTACAGCGCACGGGTGCAGACCGTCGACGGGGTAGACAAGCCCGACTATTCCGACCTGATCGCCGCGTTCGACGCGTTGACCGGGTGCCCGGTGATCGTCAACACCTCGTTCAACGTGCGCGGAGAGCCCATCGTCTGCACCGTGCAGGACGCCTACCGCTGCTTCATGCGCACCGACATGGACGTGCTGGTGCTGGAGAACTTCGTTCTGTTCAAGGACGAACAACCCGCATTTGCCGACAGCCAGAACTGGAGGGACGAATTTGAGCTCGACTGAGGACAAGCTGCGCGACTTTTATAACGCCGAGATTGCTCCATTGCAGGGCAAGGTCGCCCTGGCGCCCGCAGGGCCTGGCGCGGATGAAGGCAGCTACTACGTTACGCGTCCCGAGCAAGCGCGGATGCAGACAGATTTCCGCGCCGCGCTGCAAACACCCGAGGATATCGGCGCCGCGCTGGATGCGCTGTGGGCAGGCACGGCGCTGGCCGGGCTGGGTGCCAAACTGGCAGAACTGTCAGGGTGCATCGAAACGCCGGAAGACACAGGAACGGTGTCACAGCTGATTTACGAGATGTTCTGACATCTCGGACGGAAGGCACGTCTTGGGCCGGTCGCCATCAGGCACCGGCCCATTCTTTTTTGCCTGCCGGTCAGATGTCCAGGAACACCGTCTCGCCCGCGCCTTGCAGGCGGATGTCGAAACGGTATTTGCCCGGCGCTGTCTTCTTGGCGATCAGGGTATCGACCCGCGGACGCTGCTCGATCCGTGCCAGCAGCGGATCGGTGCTGTTGTCCTCGTCTTCGAAATACACCCGCGTCTGAAGCCCGACGTTGATCCCGCGCGCCACGATCCACAGCGAGATGTGCGGCGCCTGCGTGCCGCCGCCGCGTGCCGAGGTCGCGCCGGGCTTGACCGTGCGCAGCGTGAACTCACCCGTGACGGCATCGGCGGCAAACCGGCACAATCCCGATACCGCCGGATCCGCCCCGTCCATTCCGGGATAGCGACCGGCCGCGTCAGCCTGCCAGCTTTCGATCATCGCGTCGCGCAGCGCCCAGCCGGTGCCGTCGAAGACAGAACCGACAATCTCGATGATCTCGCCCTGCGCGCCCTCGGCGATCGGGCTGACGCCCACCTCTTGGGCATAGGCTCCGGCATTGCCGGCATAGGTCGGCATCAGCCCGATATGAACGTAAGGCCCGGCCGTCTGAGAGGCGCTTTCAACCAGCACTTCGAGTTTCTGTACCATCTCACATCCCCTCCAGCTTGTTTTCGAACATGGTCTGACGGCGGCCGCGCAGCACGATGTCAAACTTGTAGGCCAGGAAATCCAGCGGCCGCGAAGAGGCCATGTCCAGCGGTGCCACCAGCTGATCAAGCCGGGCGCGATCCTTGATCGTATTGGCAATCGGGCATCGCGGGATCAGCGGGTCGCCCTCGAAATACATCTGGGTGATCAGCCGTTGGCCAAAGCTGTGACCGAAGACTGAAACGTGAATGTGCATCGGCCGCCAATCGTTGCCCCGGTTCGGCCAGGGATAGGCGCCGGGACGGATCGTCAGGAACTGGTAGTGCCCATCCGCATCGGTCAGCGTGCGCCCGCAGCCACCAAAATTGGGGTCGAGCGGCGCGAAATACGTATCTTTCTTGTGGCGGTAACGGCCGCCGGCATTGGCCTGCCAGATCTCGACCAGCGTGTTGGGCACTGGCTTGCCGCGCTCGTCCAGCACCCGGCCGTGCATCAGGATGCGCTCACCCACCGCCGGAGCGGCGCCCTTGGTCCAGTTCAGGATCAGGTTGTTGTCCAGCGCGCCGATCAACCCGTGACCGAAAGTCGGGCCGGTTTCCTCTGACAACGAGGATTCCATCGACAGCAGCGGCAAGTTGGGCGAACGCGCGACCGAGGTCTTGTAATCCGGATCAAGTGCCGGCGGGTGCGCTTCGCGGTTTCGTGGGATCAGTGGGCCCAGGTCAGTCATTGGCGGTTGCCTCCATTTCGGCATAGGTCGCTTTGGCCAGTTTGATAGCGTGGTTGGCGCGGGGCACGCCGGCATAGACTGCCACGTGCTGGAACGCTTCCATCACGTCGCGCTTGGTCGCGCCGGTGCGCGCCGTGGCACGGATGTGCATGGGAATTTCCTCAAAATTGCCGGTTGCCGCCAGCAACGCCAGCGTCAGCATCGACCGTTCGCGCCGGCTGATCGCGTCAGAAGCCCAGACCGTGCCCCAAGCGCCCTCGGTGATCAGGGTCTGGAATGGCAGGTCCAGCTCGGTCTTGGCGGCTTCGGCGCGGTCGACGTGGGCATCGCCCAACACCTGGCGGCGCACGGCCATTCCGGATTGCAGCCTGTCTGTCATGGGCGACTCCCTCCCTTTGTCCTGCTGCCCTGATTGGCATGGCGTGCTTCACGAAAAAAATATAAAAGAGGGAAATTCTCTTAACCCATGGGTTATGGATGCTTGATCCCCAGATCCGGATGCGCCATCTGCGCTGCTTTTTGGAAACCGCCCGCCTGGGCAGTCTGTCAGCAGCCGCTCATGCGATGCGGGTCAGCCAGCCCGCCGCCTCGAAAACGATCCGCGAGTTGGAAACCATCCTGGGCACCGATCTGTTCGACCGCTCTGCCCGCCGGCTGACGCTGACCCCGGCCGGGCGGACCTTTCAGGAACACTGCGGCGCCGCGATGATGGATCTGACACGCGCGCAAGAACTGGTGCGCGATGCGCCGCGCGAACGGGTGCGCCTGTCGATCGGCGCGTTGCCAACCGCCGCGACAGAGCTGCTGCCGCTGGCGGCGCTGGCTTTCCGCCGCGATCATCCCGACATCGTGCTGCGCGTTGCCACCGGGCCAAACTGGATGCTGCTGTCGCAACTGCGCGAAGGCGCGGTCGATCTGGTGGTCGGCCGGATGGCCGAGGCCGAAACGATGCAGGGCCTGTCGTTCCGTCAGCTTTATTCCGACCGGGTTCTGCCAGTGGTGCGCCCCGGTCATCCGCTGCTGGCCGGCTGGCATCCGTCGGCGCTGCCCGACTATCCTTTGATGCTGCCACCGCCCGGCGCGGTGATCGCGACACTGGTCCGGGCCTGGATGCATGGCGTCGGGCTGTTCCATGTTCGCCCGACCTTCGAGAACGTCTCGCTGGCTTTTGGCCGCCGCGTGGTGCAGGAGTCAGATACGGTGTGGTTCATTTCGCAAGGCGTGGTTCAGGCAGAACTGTCTGCCGGGACGCTGGCCGCGTTACCGCTTGAGGACGATCTTCTGGGCGGACCGGTCGGTGCCTCGATGCGCAGCCAGTCCGAAACGCGGGCCGAACTGCGCGCCTTTCTCGCCGCACTGCGCCAGGTGGCGCAAAGCGACGCATTCGGGTTGGCGCGGGCCTAGCGGAATTGCCACGATACCAAGAATAGTTTAGGGCTAAACTATTAAACGCAGGGAGGGCACATGACCGACTCGTCCAAGGAGACGCTGCGCAGCGCGGCGCTGTTTTACCACGAGAATCCCAAGCCCGGAAAGCTTGAGATACGTGCGACCAAGCCGCTGGCGAACGGTCGCGACCTGTCGCGCGCCTACTCGCCCGGCGTCGCCGAGGCATGTCTTGAGATCAAGGCCGACCCGGCCAACGCCGCCCGCTACACCACGCGCGGCAACCTGGTGGCCGTGGTTTCGAACGGCACCGCCGTTCTGGGCCTGGGCAATATCGGCGCGCTTGCCTCCAAGCCGGTGATGGAAGGCAAGGCCGTCCTGTTCAAGAAATTCGCCAACATCGATTGCTTTGACATCGAGGTGAACGAACCCGACCCGCACAAGCTGGCCGACATCGTCTGCGCACTGGAGCCGACGTTTGGTGCCATCAACCTCGAAGACATCAAGGCGCCCGATTGCTTCATCGTCGAAAAGCTGTGCCGCGAGCGGATGAACATTCCCGTCTTCCATGACGACCAGCACGGTACCGCCATCGTCGTCGGCGCGGCCGCAACCAACGCCCTTTATGTTGCCAAGAAGAACTTCGAAGACATAAAGGTCGTCTCCACCGGCGGCGGAGCAGCAGGCATTGCGTGCCTAAACATGCTGCTCAAGCTGGGTGTGAAGCGCGAAAACGTCTGGCTGTGCGATGTGCACGGGCTGGTCTACGAAGGCCGGGCAGAAGACATGAACCCGCAAAAGGCGGCCTTTGCGCAAAAGACAGACCTGCGCACACTGGATGATGTCGTTGCCGGGGCAGACCTGTTTCTGGGCCTGTCAGGCCCGAATGTGCTGAAGCCGCATCACGTCGCGCAAATGGAATCGCGCCCGATCATTTTCGCACTGGCCAACCCGACCCCGGAAATCATGCCCGACGAGGTGCGAGAGGTTGCTCCGGACGCGATCATTGCCACGGGGCGTAGCGACTTTCCCAACCAGGTGAACAACGTCCTGTGCTTTCCGTTCATCTTCCGTGGCGCGCTGGACGTGGGCGCCACCGAGATCAACGACCAGATGCAGGTTGCCTGCGTCGAAGGCATCGCGGCCCTGGCCCGCGCCACGACAAGCGCCGAGGCCGCTGCCGCTTATCGCGGAGAGCAGCTGACCTTCGGCGCCGATTACCTGATCCCCAAGCCGTTCGACCCTCGCCTCTCGGGCATCGTTTCGACATCGGTCGCACGTGCCGCGATGGAGTCTGGCGTCGCCACGCGACCGATCGACGATCTGGACGCCTACAAGCGCAAGCTCGAAGCATCGGTCTACAAGTCCGCGCTGCTGATGCGTCCGGTGTTCCAGGCGGCTGCGACCGCTTCGCGCAAGATCGTCTTTGCCGAGGGCGAGGACGAACGTGTGCTGCGGGCCGCGCAGGCCATTCTGGAAGAGACCACCGAACAGCCGATCCTGATCGGCCGTCCCGAAGTGATCCAGCAACGCTGCGAACGCTACGGCCTCGACATCCGGCCAGAGCGCGACTTCAACATCGTGAACCCTGAAAACGACCCGCGCTATCGCGATTATTGGGAAGAATACCACGCCATCATGGCCCGGCGCGGCGTTTCACCCGACCTGGCCCGCGCGATCATGCGAACCAACAGCACCGCGATCGGCGCCATCATGGTCCACCGCAACGAAGCGGACAGCTTGATTTGCGGCACATTCGGCGAATACCGCTGGCACCTGAACTACGTCACCCAGGTGCTGCAACGCGATCAGTTGCACCCGCAGGGCGCCCTGTCGCTGATGATCCTCGAAGACGGCCCGCTGTTTATCGCCGATACCCACGTGCGCACCACCCCCACGCCCTATGAACTGGCCGAAACCGCCATCAGCGCGGCGCGCCATGTGCGGCGCTTCGGGTTGGCGCCCAATGTCGCGTTCTGTTCGCAATCGCAGTTCGGCAACCTGGCGGACAGTTCAGGCGAGCGTCTGCGGGAGGCGATGTCCATCCTGGACCGCGTGCCGCGCGATTTTGCCTACGAGGGTGAGATGAACGTAGATGCGGCGCTGGATCCGGAATACCGCGCGCGGCTGTTCCCGGGCAATCGGATGAAGGGCACGGCGAACGTGCTGATCTTCGCCCACGCTGACGCGGCATCGGGCGTGCGCAATATCCTCAAGATCAAGGCCGGCGGCCTGGAGGTCGGGCCAATCCTGATGGGTATGGGTAACCGCGCCCATATCGTGACGCCGTCGATCACTGCGCGCGGGCTGTTGAACATGGCGGCCATCGCCGGCACGCCGGTGGCGCAATACGGTTGAGCCGAACCAAAAAAACAGGGCGCCTCTCTCGGGGCGCCCTGCGGTAACCGTCAGCAACGGTTACATCTGGGGCATGATCACCTTGTCGATGACATGAATAACGCCGTTGGTGGCAGCCACGTCGGGCATGACCACGGTGGCGTCTTCGACCATCACGCCGTTATCCAGGTCGATCGTGACAGAGGAGCCCTGAACGGTGGTCGCCTCCATATCGTCCTGCAGATCGCCCGACATCACCTTGCCCGGCACCACATGGTAGGTCAGGATCGCCACCAGCTTGTCGCGGTTTTCGGGTTTCAGCAGGTCTTCGACCGTGCCGGCCGGCAGCGCGGCAAAGGCTTCGTCGGTGGGCGCGAAGACGGTGAACGGACCTTCGCCCTTCAGCGTGTCGACCAGCCCGGCGGCCTCGACCGCGGCGACCAGGGTCTTGAACGACCCGTTGCCGGCGGCAACGTCGACAATGTCCTGCGCGCTTGCCAGGCTGGGCCCGGTCAGCAGAGCAGCGGCGGAAACGGCGAAGAGAGCAGTCTTGATCATGTGAACCTCTTTGTTCGATGTCAGATGCCTCACAAGCATCGAGGGCCAATACGCCCCCCCTCGCGCCCCGGATCACCGCCTACAAATCCGTGAAATCGCTTGAAAAGAAAAACCGGCGGGCTAAGCCGCCGGTTCTTTTTTCGTCCAATAACAGCTGTGCGAGCGGTCGTGACCGTTCGTGACGCCGCCCGGGCCTATTCCATGCCGATGGCGGTGCGCACGATCCGGTCGAGCAGCGCCTCGACCTCTTTCATCTCGCCCTCGGGGAAGGGCCGATAGCCGATCGTGGTGACCTCCGGCGTGTCAGCCCGCACCATTACGAAGATGTCATACGGGCAGTACATCACGTTCATCGGGTTCGCTTCCATCACCTTGCGGGACAGCGCGGCAGAGCAGAAGCTGTACGAGTCCGCGACCTTGAACAGTTCCACATCCGATCCGACATCGGCGCGGGTACGTTCCAGCATCTCGCCGACATGGCTGATGTGGTCGATCACCAGCCCTTCGCCGACGATGGCGTTCTCCAGCCCGAAGACCACGTCCTCGAACGGCTGGTCGGTGTCATAACTCACGGCCTCTTCGGCGGCGACGGGCGACGCTGCCAGCAGCGCGCAAATCAGGGCAATGCGTTTCATGGTAATCCTCCCCTTCCGGCCCCCATGGCCAGGCATGGCATAGATATAACGATATCACAGACTTGGCGGTCGGGACAGATGCACTTAAAAGAATATGACGACAGGTCGCAATCCTTAGCGCGACTTCTCGTAGTCCAGCCGCTGGCGCGCGACCTCTTCGTTGGCTTCGGACCGGCGCTGGCGTGCCAGAGAATCCTCGACAAAGGTCAGGTGCGCCTCGACCGCGGCCCGGGCGGCGACAGGGTCGCGCTGCTGCAGCGCGACATTGATCGCGGCGTGCTGCTCCAGCAGGCTTTGCCGGGTGGCCCGCTGCTTGAACATGACCTGACGGTTATAGAACACGCCTTCGCGCAGAAGCTGGTACATCGACCGCATCATGTGCAGCATCACCACGTTGTGGCTTGCCTCGATGATCGCCAGGTGGAAATCGGCATCCAGCAATGCCTCGTCCGCCGGATTGCGCTTGGCATGGGCGGCTTCCATCTTGTCGTAAACGGTCTGGATCACCTTCAGATCGGAAACCGTGCCATAGCGCGCGGCGCGCTCGGCGGCCAACCCCTCCATGTCGCGGCGGAACGACAGGTAATCGAACACCGCCTCGTCATGCCGGCCGAACAACCGGATCAGCGCCGGCGAAAACGCCGAACCCAGAACGTCGGCCACGAATATGCCAGCACCGGCGCGCGTGGTCAGCAGGCCCTTGTCCTGCAACTCGGCAACCGCTTCGCGCAGTGACGGGCGCGACACGCCCATGCGCTCGGACAACTCGCGCTCTGACGGCAGACGTTCGCCCGGCCGCAGGATACCGCGGAGGATCAGTTTCTCGATCTGCGCGGTCACCGCCGACGACAGCTTTTCCGGCTGGACCTTCTGAAAGGGCATCGCGCTCGCCTTGTTCCAATTGGTCAAATTCTATGACCACGCTCGGCGCGGTTCAAGGCCGCGACCGAGGCCGCGCCCCGGGTCGCGCGGCAGGCCGCTCAAAAGGAATGGCCCCGGCGTGAACCGGGGCCACCATCCCTGCGAGTCAAGGAGGAAACAATCACTCGGCAGGGACAACACGAGAGCGCTCGGCGCGCGCGGTGCCGAAGTGCTGCGCGTTCAGCCGCAGCACCAGAACGATGGCGATCAGCTGCGCGATCAGCGCGATGCCCGTCACGCCCCAGTAGGCGACGCCGTACTTGGCTACCGCCCCGGCGGCCACCAGCCCCTTGTTGGCGAAGAAGTGGATCATCACCGACAGCGCCACGAACGGACAGACCAGGGCGTAGGAACCGGGCGAAGTCTTGGGCCCGGTCACGAAATCCGCAAAGTAGTTCTGCCGCCGAAGCACGAGAAGGCCCAGCGCCAGGAACACCACCTGAATGCCCAGCATCTGGGTCAGGAAAAACAGCGTCTCGCTATTGCCGCCATGCACTTCGAACGTGGTGTGCAGCCCGTGACTCTGCCGCAGGTACATGATGCTCAGCACGGTCACGATCGGAACGATGATCATCAGCGTCGGCGCGGCCTCGCGCGCGGTTCCATGCTGCAACATCGACGTTACGGCCGAAGTCGCGGCCAACAGGGTGTAAAGGATCGCCGCGATGCCCAGAACGGTAGACGCGACCAGCGACACGGTCACGGTGGCGGGGTTCGTGCTCATCGCCGCGGGAGCGGAGAAGCCGACAGCAATCATCGCCACGGCGAAGGCCGGCAACAGCTGCGCAAAGGAGTTATGCGCGGTCACATCGAACACCCCGCCCTTTGACAGCACGCGGCCCAGGAAATCGCCGATGGTCCGGAAGGCGATCCAGGCGATGGCGCCAAAGGCGATCAACGCAAGCGGGAACAGGTATTCGACCACGCTCCAAAGCCCGGGCACAAAGACCAGCCCGACAATGAACAGGGCGTTGACCGTCATCGCCAACGCCAGCGGCATCGCCAGCAGCGTCGATTCGGCGTTGGAGTTGCGAAGCGCCTCATAGGCCGGGGTCTGCTTGAACCGTGCCAGCGCGCCCAGGTTCCACAGCAGCGATTTGAGGTTCAGGAAGGTAAACAGCGCGATGCCGATCCAGGCCACAACAATGGCCGATTGCAGCGCGGCCGAACCGCCGGTGAAGGCGGTCAGGATATCCTCGAACACCGGCACGGGCTTGTCTTTGTGCGGTACCCAGAACATCAGGTACATGAAGAAGCTGACGGATATGCCGCCGGCACCCAACGATGCCAGGAAGTAGATCGGCGAATACGTCTCGGCGGGTCTTTTCAGAGTCTCGGACATGGGTCGCTCCAATTTGTATTCCGATTCTGGAATATATATTACATTCGAGATTCAGAATGTAAACCGGGCGGTATTGCCGCGCCCCTGCCGCCGCTAACGTTTTGTTAACCTTAAGGGCGCTAGCTGAAGCAATGCGCCGCGCCCTGCTGTTTCCTCTGATGCTTCTTGTCGCCTGCGATGCCCCGGGCCCTGGGTTTTACGGCATCTCCAAAACCGAACAGGTTGTTCAGGGCAGCCGCTTCACGATCCGCGTCAACGGCCGCATCGCCGAAGTGATCCGCACCAACCCGGAAATGTTCCCGCGCTACGAAACCATCGCAGCGCGGGCCACCATCGCCGTGCAGCGTGCCACTGGCTGCACCGCCGCCTGGGTCGAAGGGGATCCTTCGGTCATGATGGCCGGGCTGGCCTGCAACGGCGAAACACCACCGGCCAAACCGCCGCGCCGACGCAGCATCCCCTGTGCCATCGTGACCAACACGCCCTTCGGCTCATGCTGACCGGTCAGACCAGCCGCTTTTCGTAGAACAGGCTCGAAGGACTGTCGGGATAGTCGCCAAACGGGCCGATTCGGACAAACCCGTGCCGCTCGTACAGCCGCAGTGCCGAATGCAGCAGGTTGCCCGTTTCCAGCCGCAGTACCCCGATGCCGTCGCCGCGCGCCCGCGTTTCCAGCGCGTCGAGCAGTGCCGCCGCCACGCCCTTCCCGCGCGCGGCCTCATCGACATACATCGACTTGATCTCGGCATATCCGTCTTTGCGCGCGATTGCGCCGCAGCCGCAGACGGCGCCGTCCACCTCTGCCACCAGGAAGGTGATCGAAGGCACGCACAGTGCGTCGATTTCCAGATAGAAATTGTCCTCGGGCGGGAAAAGCGCCTGCATCAGCGCGTGGCTGGCGTTCAGCAATGCCCGCACCGCCGGCGTGCGCGGATCACCCTCTCGAATCGTCACGCTCATGGCGGCTCCTGTCCTGTCGCAGATATCGGGCAGCGACACGCCAAAATTGTCAACAACTGGGGCGAGCCGCAATATCTTGTGGAAAACTGCCGATCGCCCGCGATATACAGCCCGTTGCGTTTGACTCCGCGCGCACCGCGCCCCCACACTGGCCGTCAACGGAATCATCAGGGCGCCGCCGCGTGCATTTCACCCGACTCAAGCTGAACGGCTTCAAAAGCTTTGTAGACCCGACCGACCTGATCATCGCCCAGGGGCTGACAGGCGTCGTCGGGCCGAACGGATGCGGCAAGTCGAACCTGTTGGAAGCGCTGCGCTGGGTGATGGGCGAGAACCGCGCCTCGGCGATGCGCGGCGGCGGCATGGAGGATGTGATCTTTGCCGGCGCCGCCACCCGCGGCGCGCGCAACTTTGCCGAAGTCACGTTGCAGATCGACAATTCCGAACGGCTCGCCCCCGCCGCCTTCAACGACAGCGATCAGCTGGAAGTGGTCCGCCGCATCACCCGCGACGTGGGCAGCGCCTACAAGCTGAACGGAAAGGACGTGCGCGCCCGCGACGTGCAGATGCTGTTTGCCGATGCCTCGACCGGGGCGCATTCGCCGGCGCTGGTGCGGCAGGGGCAGATCAGCGAGCTGATCAACGCCAAGCCGCA
>JAGRMT010000087.1 GCA_020441125.1 Roseivivax sp. | reverse complement strand
CCATCATCGTCCGGGGCGGCAAGGCGCTCAACGGTCAGATCCCGATCGCGGGCGCCAAGAACGCCTGCCTGACGCTGATGCCCGCAACGTTGCTAAGCGAGGAGCCGCTGACGCTGACCAACGCGCCGCGTCTGTCGGACATTCAGACGATGACGCTGCTGCTGCAATCGCTTGGGGCCGAGGTGACCTCGTTGAACGAGGGGCGGGTGCTGGCGATGTCCAGCCATGCGCTGACCAGCCACAAGGCGGACTATGACATCGTGCGCAAGATGCGTGCCTCGATCCTGGTGCTGGGGCCCTTGCTGGCGCGCACCGGGCAGGCGGTGGTGTCGTTGCCGGGCGGATGCGCCATCGGGGCGCGGCCAGTCGATTTGCACTTGCGCGCGCTGGAGGCGATGGGGGCCGAGCTGGATCTGCGCGACGGATACGTGCACGCCTCTGCGCCGCGTGGGCTGAAGGGGGGCGTGGTAGAGTTTCCGTTTGCCTCTGTCGGCGCGACGGAAAACGCGCTGATGGCTGCAACGCTGGCCAAGGGCACAACGGTGATCAAGAACGCCGCGCGCGAGCCCGAAATCGTGGACCTGGCGGTCTGCCTGCGCCGGATGGGCGCGCAGATCGAGGGCGACGGCACCGAAACCATCACGATCGAGGGGGTCGACCGTCTGGGCGGCGCGACGCACCAGGTGGTGACGGACCGGATCGAGCTGGGCACCTACATGCTGGCCCCGGCAATTTGCGGCGGCGAGGTCGAGTTGCTGGGCGGGCGGATCGCGCTTGTCGGCGCCTTCTGCGAAAAGCTGGACGAGGCGGGTATTTCGGTGACCGAGACGGCCAACGGTCTGACCGTGGCGCGGCGCAACGGCCGGGTGAAGGCGGTTAATGTCACGACAGAGCCGTTTCCGGGCTTTCCCACCGACCTGCAGGCGCAGATCATGGCGCTGCTGTGCACCGCCGAGGGGGTTTCAGTTCTGGAAGAGAAGATCTTTGAGAACCGGTTCATGCACGCGCCGGAACTGATGCGCATGGGGGCACGGATCGACGTGCACGGCGGCACGGCGCGGGTCACCGGTGTAGAGCGTCTGAAGGGCGCGCCGGTGATGGCGACGGACCTGCGGGCCAGCGTTTCGCTGATCCTGGCAGGCCTGGCGGCGGAGGGGACGACCACGGTCAGCCGGGTCTATCACCTCGACCGGGGATATGAACACGTGGTGCGCAAGCTGCGCGCGGTTGGGGCCAAGATCGAACGGGTGCGGGGCCAGTGACACAGGATGCACGATTTGAGGACGGCGGCGACCGGCCGCTGAACCTGGGGGCAGAGGATGCCGAAGATCTCAAGGTGATCTCGGCTTTGGTGCAGGATTCGGTGCTTCCGGTCAGCGAGATGCGCTGGCAGCGTGGCAAGCGGCGGCTGGCGCTATTGCTGAACCGGTTGCGCTGGGAAGACGTGCCGGTGGCGCAAAAGCGTGGCCGCCCGGTGGAGCGTGTGCAATCGCTGCTGGTTATCGGCGAGGTCATGGCGGTGGCCAGCCAGGGGTTGGACCGGCGCGAGGGCGATACCGTCCTGTCGATCCTGTCGATGAGTTTCGAGCCGGGCGAGGATGGCACGGGCCATATCCTGTTGACGCTGGCGGGCGATGGCGCGATCCGCGCCTCGGTCGAGGCGATCGACGTGTCGCTGCGCGACGTGACCCGGCCCTATGTCGCACCGTCGCGCCGGGTGCCGGACCATTCGTGACAGGCGCAGCGCGCTGATTTGCGCGCCTTGGACGCTCCGCGCAGGCTTGAGACGCGCGGGCCCTGCGCGTAAGAGCGTTTCCCAAGTGGATGGGAGACGGTCATGCCGGTGTTTCTGGATACAACCGATGCGGGCTTTGCAGCCGCTTTTGCGGCGTTGCTGGCGGCCAAGCGCGAGGACAGCCCCGATGTCGACGATATCGTGGCGGGGATCATCGCCGACGTGCGTGCGCGCGGCGATGCCGCGGTGCTGGAGCTGACGGCGCGTTTCGACCGGCTGACGCTGGATGCCGGGCAGATGGCGTTCTCATCCGAAGAGATTGCCAGCGAAGTGGCACGTGTGCCCGCGGCAGAGCGGCGCGCGCTGGAAACCGCGGCAGAGCGCATCCGCGCCTATCACGTCCGGCAAATGCCCGAAGACGCTCAGTGGACGGACCCGGACGGCGCGACATTGGGTTGGCGCTGGACTCCGGTTTCGGCGGCGGGCCTCTATGTGCCTGGCGGGCTGGCCAGCTATCCCTCTTCGGTGCTGATGAACGCGATCCCGGCCAAGGTGGCGGGGGTGCCCCGGCTGGCGATCTGCTGTCCTACGCCGGATGGCGCTGTGAACCCGCTGGTGCTGCTGGCGGCCCAGATCGCGGGGGTGGACGAGATCTATCGCATCGGCGGCGCTCAGGCGATCGCGGCGCTGGCCTATGGTACGGCGACGATCCCGCCGGTGGACAAGATCACCGGGCCGGGCAACGCCTTTGTCGCCGCGGCCAAGCGCCGTGTGTTCGGCAAGGTGGGTATCGACATGATAGCCGGCCCGTCCGAGATCCTGGTGATTGCCGACCGCGACAACGATCCCGACTGGATCGCGCTGGATCTGATGAGCCAGGCCGAGCATGACGAAAGCGCCCAGTCGATCCTGATCACCGATGACGCCGCTTTCGGTCAGGCGGTGGCGCAAGCGGTGGAGCGGCAACTGGCGGTGCTGGAGCGGCGCAAGATCGCCGGCGCCAGCTGGCGAGACTTTGGCGCGGTGATCGTGGTGCGCGACCTGGACGAGGCCGCCGCGCTGTGCGACCGGATTGCCCCCGAACACCTGGAGCTGTGCGTGGCAGAGCCCGAAGCGCTGTCAGAGAAGATCACCCATGCCGGGGCGATATTCCTGGGCCAATGGACGCCCGAAGCAATCGGCGATTACGTCGGTGGACCAAATCATGTGCTTCCGACCGCACGGTCTGCACGGTTTTCATCGGGACTTTCGGTTCTGGACTTCCTCAAGCGCACGACTTTGTCAAAGATGTCTCCGGATGCGCTGCGCGCGATCGGCCCGGCGGCCGAAGTGCTGGCGTCGAGCGAAAGCCTTCAGGCGCACGGGTTGAGTGTGAGCGCGCGGCTGAAATCGCTGAACAGGTAGGGGCGGGTTCATGAGTGTCGTCATTTTTCACAATCCCGGCTGCGGCACCTCGCGCAATGTCCTGCAGATCATCGAGCGGGCCGGGTATACGCCGCAGGTGGTGGAATACCTGCTGGAAGGGTGGACAATGCCGCTGCTGAACGTGCTTTTCACCGGTGCCGGACTGACCCCGCGAGACGCGCTGCGTGTTTCCAAGAGTCCGGCCGAGGAGCTGGGACTGACGGATCCTTCGGTTTCGGACCGCAGGCTGATGAACGCGATGCTGGATCACCCGGTCCTGGTGAACCGGCCGATCGTCTGCACCGCCAAGGGAATCAAACTGTGCCGCCCGTCTGAAACGGTGCTGGACATCCTCGAGACCTGGCCGCAGGGTCCTCTATACAAAGAAGACGGGTCAATGATCCTGAACGCGAATGGAGAACGCGTCGACTAAATCCGCCGTGGGCCGGAATCGTTGCCCCACATCCAACACCGCATTTCAAAGCCGGGTTTTCCGGTTCTGGATTTTGACATTTTCTTAACTTATGCGTTTTTTCCGACGCAGCATAAATACGCGACATTCCAGTGAGCCTTCGCAAACGCACTTTTCCCTACGCCAAAGCTGACAATCCGGTTGCGGCGGCGCACCTTCTTCTTTCTCTCGGCATGTGGTTCGGGGCCCTTGCGGCGGGCGCATGGCTGTGGGGCAATCCCGTGGGTGTGGCCGTTGCCGCGCTTGTTTTTGCCGGCGGCTCGATCCGGCTATTCGGCATCCAGCATGATAACGGTCACAACAGCTATTTCACCTCGCGCCGGGCCAATGCGATCTGTGGCGTGCTGTTGGGGGCCTTCACGGCCAATGCCTTCCATACCACGCGGTTGAACCACAACATGCACCACGCCAACCTGGGCAATCTTGACGAGATGGCCAGTCACGAGGTGTTGACCTGGACCGTCGTGCAATGGCAGGCCGCGGGGCCGTGGCAGCGGTTGGGGTACCGGATCTATCGCTCTGTGCCGGTGATCTGCTTTCTCGGTCCGGTGCTGATCGTGTTCTTCCGCTACCGTTGGCCCAAGAACCTGCGCCGCGCCGGCTGGTGGGACGCTGTGTTGAACAACGCGCTGATGGCCGCGCTGTGGGGCGCGGTGGCGCTGGTCGGCGGGTGGCCGGTGTTCTGGATGCTGCTGGTCGGCGGGGTCACCACCACGACCATCGGCGGTATCATGGTTTATTCCGGGCACAACCACGAAGACACCTACTGGCAGCGCGCCGGCGATGTGAACATCGAAGAGGCGGCGCTTAAGGGCGCCTCGGTGCTACAACTGGGGCCGGTGTTCGATTTCATGACATTCAACTTCGCCTATCATGACCTGCACCACCTGAATGCACGGATCCCGGCATACCGTCTGCGCGCTTGCCACCGGTCGCTATCCGATGTGATGACACCGCGTGCACTGGGTCTGGGCGATGCGCTGGGATCGCTGCGGTGGAAGCTGTGGGACGAGGAAAAGGGCCGCATGGTGCGGTTCCGCGACGTGCCGCAAGTGGATCAATCGCAGGCGCAAGGCACGGCCAGCCATGCCTGACAACCATCCCGAAGAGATGGTGATGTCTTACACGCGGGTGCGGATGGCCTTGGGGATTCTGGGTCTGTCGCTGCCGGTGTTTCTGCTGATCGGGGGGTGGTTCGACCGGCCTGACCCGGGAATCGCCCCGACGATCAGCGATTTCTACCACACCACATACCGCGACATTTTTGTCGGCACGCTGTGCGCCATCGGCGTGTTCCTGATTTCGTACCGCGGATACCGGCGCGAGCCGGGAGAGTGGATTGACGATGACTGGCTGGCCACCACGGCTGGGGTCGCGTCATTCGGGCTAGCGTTGATGCCAACAGAGACACCCGCCGGCACAGTCGAAACCTTTACCCAGCGGATCTTTGGCGTCGACCTGACGCCGGTGCTGCATTATTCCTGCGCGCTGGTGTTCTTTCTGAGCATCGCGTTGTTCTGCCTTGTGAAATTCGCCCGCACCGCGCGGCCGGGCCGGCGTCGGATTTATCAGTTCTGCGGCTGGCTGATCCTGGCGATGCTGATCCTGACCGCCGTCGCGGCCTATTTCAAACGGGTTGTCGGCGGGCCGGGGGCAGAGTTCGTGCTGGCCAACAAGCTGATCTTCTGGTTCGAGGCGATTGGCATCTGGGCCTTTGGCCTGGCCTGGCTGGTCAAGTCCCGCGCCGACCTGCAGGTGTTCCGGCGCCGGGCAAGACGGGCGGCACAGGCCGCAGAAGGCGGGCAAGGCAGCGGCAGCGCGGCTGCCGAGTAGCGGAAAAGACGCAACGCCCAGCGGGAAATCGTGTCGGTCACGCATCACGCCGCATTGCAGCAATTTTTCGGTGCCTTATACTCGGTCTGTCTTTCTGGGAAAGGTTCATCCCATGACCCGTATCGCACATATCGAGCTGGACGACGCCAACCTGCCGCCGCCCACGCCAGAGATCGAGCAGGAGCGCCGTGTCGCCATGTTCGACCTGATGGAGGACAATTCCTTTGTCCTGCCGAAGCGCGACGACCGCGCCGTGCCCGAAGGCCCATATGACGTGGGCCTTTCGATCCGCGACAAGCGGCTGGTCTTCGATGTGGAGACGCAATCCAAGGAAAAGGCGGCAGAGTTTCACCTGTCGCTGAGTCCGTTCCGGCAAGTGGTCAAGGACTACTTCCAGATCTGCAAAAGCTATTTCGATGCGGTCAAGAACCTGCCCCCCAGCCAGATCGAGACCATAGACATGGCGCGAAGGGGCATCCACAATGAGGGCGCCCGCATCCTGAAGGATCGGCTGGAGGGAAAAGTGGAAATCGACGACGATACGGCCCGCCGTCTGTTCACTCTGGTCTGCGTCCTGCATTTCGGGGGCTGAAGCGTGCCGCAGCCGCTGCCGCAATCAATTTTGTTCTGTTGTGATCACAATGCCGTCCGTTCTCCGATGGCCGAAGGGATCATGAAGAAGCTGTACGGGTTCGATGCCTACGTGCAGTCTGTCGGCGTGATGAACGACCTGGAAATCGACGGTTTCGCCATCGCGGTCTGCGAGGAAATCGGCGTGCCATTGTCGCGCCACCGTTCGCGCAGCTTTACCGAGCTTGAAGAAGAGGGCGAGACGCTGTCGGGGTTCGACCTGATCGTGGCACTGTCACCCGCCTCGCAGCGCCGGGCGCTGGAGCTGACGCGTCTTTACCATCTGACCGTCGAATACTGGCCGATCATGGACCCGACGGGCCTGGGCGAGACGCGCGAGGCCAAGCTGAATGCCTACCGGCAAACGCGCGACCAGATCTATCAGCAGCTGAAGGGCAAATGGGGGGCAGCATGACCCATCCGGTGATCGAGCGCTATTTCGCGGCCTTTAACGACAAGGACATTCCGGCGATGCTGGATTGCCTGTCCGACGACATCGCGCATCACGTGAACGAAGGGCAGGTGCGGCGAGGCAAGCCCGCCTTTGCCGAGTTTTGTGCCCATATGGCCCGCTGCTACGACGAGACACTGACCGACATGGTGATATTCTCGGCGCAGGATGGAGCGCGGGCGGCGGCTGAGTTCACGGTAAACGGCACTTACCTGGCCACCGACGACGGTCTGCCCCAGGCACATGGCCAAACCTATCGTCTGCCGGCCGGGTCTTTCTTCTCGGTGCAGGGCGGGCGAATCACGCGGGTTGTGACCTATTACAATCTGGCGGACTGGATCCGGCAGGTTTCGTGATGCGGGTCGAGGTGCTGACAGGGGCGGCGCTGCACGCGGCGCTGGACGATGTCGCACGGCTTCGCATCGCGGTGTTCCGTGACTGGCCATATCTTTACGATGGCGATTTCACATACGAGCAGCGCTACTTGCAAAGCTACCGCGACAGTGCGCGGGCGGTGTTGGTGGGCGCATTCGACGGCGCGGCGCTGGTCGGCGCGGCCACGGGCACCCCGATGGAGGATCACGCCGGCGACTTTGCCGCGCCCTTCGCCCAGACCGGGCTGGCGCTGAACGACATTTTCTACTGTGCCGAATCCGTGCTGCTG
Organism: Roseivivax sp.; assembly: GCA_020441125.1. Taxonomy (GTDB): domain Bacteria; phylum Pseudomonadota; class Alphaproteobacteria; order Rhodobacterales; family Rhodobacteraceae; genus Mesobacterium_A. Next base: position 19,172 of record JAGRMT010000087.1, on the reverse strand, counting down.
GCTGAATACCGTGGGCGCGGCGTCGGTCACCGGTTCTTTGATCTGCGAGAGGCCCATGCCCGGCGACTGGGGCGAAGGTATTCGGCTTTTTGCGCGGTAATCCGGCCGGCGAACCATTCGGCGCGGCCAGTGGGGTATTCACCGCTCGACCCGTTCTGGCGCGCACGCGGCTATGCACCGCTGCCCGGTGTCATCGCCCGGTTCCGCTGGACGGACGTGGGCGATGACAGGCAGACGGAAAAGCCGCTGCAATTCTGGCTACGCGATCTGGATCAGGGAATGGTGTAGCCTCCGGGCGTGGTGACATAGGGTGTGGTTGCGGCGGCATCGGTATAAAGCCCTATCACCGTGGCCTGGTTCAACGTGCCTGTGACGGCGAAGTTGACCACGTTGGATTGCACCTCGGCGTTGACGATCTTGCCGGACTGCCCGCTGGGTGGGTTCACGAACTTGACCACCACCTTGGAGTTGTCGCCGTTGTTGTCGAGGAACGCGCCCAGGATCGCGTAATTCTCGCTATCCGACAGCGTCGTGTTTACGGTGTCCCCCGCCGTGGTCTGGACCGCCTGGATGATCGGTTTGCGTTCGACAAGGTCCTGCAGGTAGTCGACGAATTCCAGGTAATCCAGATCGCTTTCGACAGAGAGCAGATCGCCGGCGTATTTCTTGATGAAGGTCGGCGTGACGAAAAGGTAGGTGTCCTTGGACATGTTCAGCGTGACCGAGGACGAGTTCTCCTTGACGCAGGGGCCCAGGGTAAAGCTTTGGTACTCGGCCTTGCTGTCGATATAGATCACCAGCGCACTGACCATCGGCATGCCGAACAAGTATTCGCAGACGAACAGGATGCTGCCCACACGCCCGTCCGACTTGGACGAACTGCTGCCGATCGTCAGGCCTCGGTTGCCGATGGAAGACACAAGGGCCGAAGCGAAGGCCAGCTCGCCGCCGCCCCCGGTGGCAAAGCCCAGAAGCGCCTCGATCAGCTCCTTGGAGAAGGTCAAGCCCCAGCTGGACGCCTGATGCGTGACCTGCTCCTTGGTCATCTCGATAAACATGCCAGAGCCTTCGATGATGCCTTCCATCGCCTCGATATCGAAGATCGAGTAACGCTTGCCAGTCTTGGGGTTGATCGTCGTCGCCATCGCCCGCGTCATCGCGGCGAAGAAGACAGAGACCTCGTTGAACACGTCGCGGGTGGCGTCCTCGATCTTGGCGGTGCCATCTACCGTCTTGGCGATCATGATGTTGCCGGTTTCGTTGAACACGTATTCCTTCGTGGCCTGAAGATTGAACGGGTTCGGCTGGGGCGCCTGCACCGAAATTGGCAGCACCAAGGGCGGCGTGCCACCTTGCGGCGGCGGCGTGTTCACGCCGTTGCCATTGCCGGTTTCGTCGCCCATCAGCGCGGCGGTCCAGGCATCGTACATCTGCCGGAACACGGCGGCGTTGGCTTCTACCGTAGCGAGTGCGTCGCGTGCTTCCTTGGACTTGAATTCTCCTTCGCCGCGTTGCCATTCCACCGGCGGGCCCAACTTGATGGCCGGCACGTTCTTGTTGATCCGGTCGCCCTTCTTGGACTTGTTGACATAGACCACGGCATCGCCGTGCATTCCGCTGTGAAATTCGTAGCAGAACCCGGCTTCGCTCTGGGCGGTGAAGGCCGGAACCGGGGCAATGCCAAGATCGCCGCAGGCTTCGGAAAAGCTTTTGATTCCATTACCGGAATCACCGGAATCGTCCATCTGAAAAAACATTGTCGATCTCCCTGGGTTAAATACCAGAGCCAGACTGAATCTTCATCGTACCGGTACCCGTCATGCGGGCCGGAAAGGGCATGTATGCAATTGAAATAGAAGGCGGACCAGTTATCGTCAGGCTGGTATCTGATATTACTAATTGTTATCACAGATTGCATTCCAGTCCCACAGAATTATGGGGCGGAAATACACTTATTTGGGGAAAACTCTGCCGGCGCGATCAGAGGTCTGCGCTGCCGGTCCTGGTCTTGGCCTGATGCCGCCTGCCGTTGTGTGATTTCCAAAGCGTCCGGCCCAGCAGGCCGAGGACTGCCAGCGCGGCCAGCAGGCCGGCGGCGTCGCCAGTCATCTCGGCCACCGTGGTGATCTGGCCGGCGAAGGAATAGCCAAGCCCGACGTACAGGACGACCCAGACCGCCTCACCCGTGGCGCTGCCGGCTGAAAAGCGCGGCCAGGCCAGACCGCCTGCGCCGCCCAGCAGGTTGACGTATGGGCCCAAGGGGCTGAACAGCCAGCGGGTCAGGAAAACCGCCAGCGTGCCGCGCCGGGCCAGCAGCCGCTGCGCCTGTTCCAGCAGCCGGGCGCGGGCGGTTCCCGGGCGGGCGATGCGCAGAAGGACACCTCGCCCGCTGGCGCCAATGGCAAAGCCTGTCTGGTCGCCCAGGATCGCGCCGCCCCAGGCACCCAGCGCCACCGACCACAGCGCCAGGTCGCCCGAAGCGACAAAGGCGCCGCCCGCCAGCATCATCAGCGATGACGGCACAGGCACAGCCAGGCACGAGAAATAGGTCGCGGCCGCGATCACCCAGATGCCGTAGACCGGCACCAGTTCGAAAAGCGTGTCAGTCATTGGCCGGCCCGGAAAGCGGCAATGGCCTGGGCCACCGCGGCGGCCAGATCCTCTAGCGGGATGCCGCGGCTCTCGGCCAGCTCGCCCATGGTCACGCGCCGGCCGGTGCCGTCATGTTCCAGTTGCAGCGCCTGGGCCACCACGTCCGGCGGCACATCCCAGGCGTGGGAGATGAAGCGCGGGGTCATCCACGGCTCTATCCGGTCGGGCGGTTTGTCGGGCAGGTGCCAGAACGGCGTGTCGCGCACCAGACGCACGGCGAAGAACACAACCAACGCCAGCGCCAGCACGAAGGCGACCATCAGCTTGCGGTTCTGGAAACGGGTGTTACGCATAAGCTCCGGGTCATGGATCAAGCATTCAGGACCCGATATACTTTCCGCGCGCCGTTTGCGCCAGCACAGGGATGGACAGGACCAGGATGAAAGTTGCCACAGCCGCCTATCCGATGGATTTCCTGCACAGCTGGTCAGACTATGCCAGCAAGCTGAGCGATTGGGTCCGGGTCGCCGCCGGCGAAGGGGCCGAGTTGTTGCTGTTCCCGGAATACGGCTCGATGGAGCTGGCAACGCTGGCGGGGGCCGAAGCGGCAATGGATCTGGAGCGGTCGCTGCACGCCGTGTCAGAGCGGATCGCCGACGCAGACGCGCTGCATTCCGAGCTGGCCTCGCGTTACGGCGTGCATATCGTGGCCGCCTCTGCGCCGGTGTTCGATCCGGCTATCGGTCCGCGCCCGGTCAACCGCGCGCGTCTGTTTGCGCCCGGCGGCGGAATGGCGGTGCAGGACAAGCAGATCATGACCCGGTTCGAGCGCGAGGTCTGGGGCGTGGTGGCGGGCGCGCCGTTGCGCCTGTTCGACACGGCGCTGGGCCGGCTGGGCCTGCTGATCTGTTATGACAGCGAGTTTCCGCTTCTGGCCCGCGCGCAGGCACAGGCAGAGGTGCTGCTGGTGCCCTCGTGCACCGAGGCGCTGACCGGGTACTGGCGCGTGCGCATCGGTTCGATGGCGCGCGCTCTGGAACAGCAGTGCGTCACGGTCATGGCCAGCACCGTTGGCCACTGTCCGTGGTCGCCCGCGGTGGATACCAACACCGGCATGGGCGGTGTCTTTGGCCCGCCCGATACCGGCTTTCCGCCAACCGGCGTGATCGCCGAGGGCAGTCTGAACAGCCCCGGCTGGACCTATGCCGCGATAGACCCGGCGGCAGTGGCGCATGTGCGTGCCGACGGCGTCGTGCTGAACCGTCGCCACTGGGACGAGCAGGCGGAACGCGACGTTCCCGCCGACGTTATTGCACTGCGCTGAATTGGCCCTTGAAAAACGGGGGGAATGCGCCCATTTAAGCGCATCTTCGCACTTTGTGCGGAGACTCGAAGCAAGGAGAGACCATGGCCAAGGAAGATACGCTCGAATTTCCCGGTGTCGTGAAGGAACTCCTGCCGAATGCGACGTTCCGGGTCGAGCTTGAAAATGGCCATGAGATCATCGCACACACGGCAGGCAAGATGCGCAAGAACCGCATCCGTGTTCTGGCTGGCGACAAGGTGCAGGTCGAGATGACCCCCTATGATCTGACCAAGGGTCGGATCAACTACCGTTTCCGGTAATTCGTTTTACCCGTGAAACTTATCCTCGGATCGGGCAGCCCGCGGCGACGCGAGCTGCTTTCGCAACTGGGTGTCGTGGCTGACGACATCCGTCCCCCCGACATCGACGAAGATCCGCGACCGGGCGAATTGCCCCGGCCTTATTGCGTGCGCCTCGCGCGCGAGAAGGTCCTGGCGATCCCGGCCGATCCTGAAGACGTGGTCTTGTCGGCAGATACCACCGTGGCGCTGGGCCGGCGCATCCTGGGCAAGCCCGCGGATGCAGGCGAGGCGGCGGAGTTTCTGCTGGCCATGTCCGGCCGCCGGCACCGGGTGATCACCGCAGTAGCGGTGCGCCGGGGCGATCGGGTGTGGGAACGCGACGTGGTGACCCAGGTAAAGATGAAATCGCTGTCGGACGAGGAGCTGAACGCCTACCTCGCCACCGGCGACTGGCGCGGCAAGGCCGGCGCCTATGGTATCCAGGGCCCGGCGGGGGCACTGATTCCGTGGATCAGCGGCAGTTTCACTGCCGTTGTGGGCTTGCCGCTGTGCGAAACGGCCAACCTGCTGCGCACTGCGGGCTATCCTGTGAGGTTTCAGGCATGAAGGGACGGACGATCGCGCTGGACCATCTGAACGGCGCCGAAGCGGCTGCGCTGATGGTGGACGGACAGCTGGCAGATTTCCTGATCGACGGCGAGGGCGTTCGCCCGGGCACGATCTATCGTGCCATCGCCGAAAGGCCGATGAAGGGGCAGGGCGGGCTGTTCCTGCGCACGCCCGACGGTTCGGCCTTTGTCCGGCAGGTATCGGGTATCTCGCCAGGACAGGCGATGCTGGTGCAGGTGACCGGCCATGCCGAACCGGGCAAGGCGATCCCGGTGACGACCAAGGTGCTGTTCAAGAGCCGCTATGCCATTGTCACGCCAGAGGCGCCTGGGCTGAACGTGTCGCGCGCGATCAAGGACGAGGCGGAGCGCGACCGGTTGCTGGAGATCGCGCATGAGGCGATGGGGCAGACGGGCTTTGGCCTGATCCTGCGCAGCGCTTGCGCCGGAGCCGACGAAGAAGCGCTGGCCGAGGATATCGTGGCGATGCGCGACCTGGCGGTGCAGGTCATGGGCGATGCAGAGGGGCGCGAACCGGAGACGCTGCTGGATGGGGACGGCCCGCATGGGCTGGCCTGGCGGGACTGGACCGATCCGGCCGAAGTTGACGGCCGCGAAGGCAGCTTCGAGACGCACGGCGTGCTGGACGCGCTGGAGGCGATGCGCGGGCCGGCTGCTGCCTTGGCCGGGGGCGCATCCTTCTGGGTGGAGCCGACGCGCGCGCTGGTGGCGGTGGATGTCAATACCGGCGGCGACACTTCGCCCGCAGCGGGGTTGAAGGCAAACCTGGGCTGTGCGCGCGATCTGCCGCGCCAGCTTCGGGTCCGCGGGTTGGGCGGGCAGGTCGTGATCGACTTTGCGCCGATGCCCAAGAAGGACCGCCGGACGGTGGAAGGTGCGCTGCGCGCGGCATTCAAGTCCGACCCGGTTGAGACCACGCTGATCGGCTGGACGACGCTGGGGCATTACGAGCTGCACCGCAAGCGTGACCGGGTCGGATTGGCGGAGGTCTGGCGATGAGCTGTCCGATATGCGGCAAGGCCACGGTGGCTGGTTACCGTCCGTTCTGCTCGAAGCGCTGTGCCGATGTAGACCTGGGCAAGTGGCTGGGCGGCGAGTATGCCGTGCCATCGACCGATCCCGAGGATATCGAGCAGGCGCTGGACGCGGTGGAGCGGCTGGAAACCGAAAAGCCCGAGCGGCGCCACTAGCGGCGGTGCCGGGCTGAAGCCCGGGGCGCGGGAGGGGGCGCTGCCCCCGCTTGCCCTTCGGGCGAGCCCCCCGGAGTATTTTTGCAAAGAAGAACCTCAGGCGGCGATGGCGGCGGGGGTCAGGCGCATCGCGCCGTCCTGCTGGGCCATCTGCCAGGTTTTCTGCGGTGCGGTGCGGGCGCGCAGCCGGTCAAGCTGCCAGCGGGCGGCGCCCGGGCTGTGGCGCGGTTCCAGCCGCCAGCGGCTTTCGACCCCCGGCGCGCCGCCTTCGCCCGGGGTCAGGATCAGCCCCAGCGGGGCGCAGGGGCCGGTGGCCATGCCTGCCTCGGCCGCCAGGTGCAGCCGTCGCACCGGGGTCAGCCCCGGCGGTTCCGGCAGATCGGCCACCACCAGAGGCACCGTGCCGGAGCGCAGGATTTCCTCCATGCTCCAGAGCAGGTCTTCGGGGCGGCGCGGGCTGAGGAAGACGAAGGATTCGGGCCGCGCGAGCGAGCGCATGCCATCGGGGTTGAGCGGGTCGGAGCCCCAGGCGGGGGCGATCCAGTAGACCGGGCCGGCAACCTGTCCGGCCACCAGCAGGGCCAGCGTGCGCCGGGCGATGCCGCACAGCTCATGCAGGCGGGCAAGGGTCAGCCGCAGATCCTCCAGCACCGGCAGGGCCGGGCGGGGGTCGTGGTGGCGGCGGGACAGGAGGGGCTGAGTCATGGGGGCAGGATATATTGTTCCCTATCTGTTCTCAAGCGACTTCGAAACACACGTCACGCTAGAATTGTATTAACAAGAGGTTAACAGAACTGTTGCTATATAGCGACAGGCGGCTTTCCGTAAACGTAAGCCACAGCCGCGGCGCCCGACCGAGATTGACCCGCCGCAGCACCTGATGCAGGTTCGCGTCACCTGGCGGCGGCCGCAGAACCTGTGAACATGATCGCCAGGCGTACGGTAACGAGTTCCCGACCATCGGGCAGCTTACTCGCCGGGGACCTCGTGCCCCGGCGTCATTGCCTGCTTGCCGCCGCGCCATGACGGTCTAGATTCCCCGCAGAACGGGAAAGGACTGGCCATGCGCATCGCCGTTATTGCCCTGATTGCCGCGTTTCTGACAGCCAACGTCGCCACCGCGCAGGATGGGCGGCAAGAGGCCGCGCAAGCGGTGATCAGCGCGCAGATCGACGCCTTTCGCAACAACGATTTCGACCGCGCCTTCGGTTATGCAAGCCCCGGGATTCAGGGGCTATTCGGCACGCCCGAGAATTTCGGCGCAATGGTGCGCGGCGGTTATGCGATGGTGTTGAACCCCAAGGTGACCCGGTTCGGCGAAGCGGTGGAGGATGGCACGGCCTTGTTGCAGCGGCTTTATGTCGAGGGGGCGGATGGCGCCGGGTATCTGCTGGAATACCGCATGCAACCGGTGGGAGACGGCTGGCGTATCGCGGGAGTGAAGATCCTGCCCGCGCCGGTACCGTCGGTCTGAGCAGCGAACGCTGCTCCGAGCAAGTGTTAACCCTTTCGGCGGCAGGTTGGCCCGCGCCCACACTGATGGGACGAGCCAAACCGCCGGCGCCGCGTCCCGCAGGGCGCGTGTCCGGCCGCCTGAAGGGGACCCTGCGATGAACAAAGCGATAACCGATGGGCTGGTACTGATGCCGCCGCCGTTCCAGGCCGGGCTGGCCTTGTGGTCGAGCGGCGACGGTACGCCCGGATCGCCAACTTACCAGAACGCGGGCAATGCCGCCATTGTGCCGGCAGACCAGGATTTCGGCGGGTGCCTTGAGCTGCAGAAGACCGACAACGTGCAGAAGGTCCGTCACATGGGCCAGACGCCGATCCTGCCTGGCTGTTATTTGCAGGTGAAAGTGCGGATCAAGGCGGTGTCGGGGCCGTTGCCTTCGGTCCGGATTGCGGCCTGGGCCGGGACGGCGGGCGGCAGCGCGGTGACGGTGCCGGCGGCGGGGCCCGAGGTGGCGCTGACCAGCTATGGCAGCGTGGTGACGGTGACCGGGATCATCGGCACCGGCAACCGGGGTGGGGTGGACCTGGTCTGGAACACCTCGGTGGCGCAGGCGCATGTCGGGCTTGACCTGACCGGGCCGACCGGCGGCGTTGTCCGCATTGACGATATCGAGGTTGTGGACATCACCAGCGCCTTCCTGCGCAGCATGATGGACTGGGTCGACGTGCGGGATTTCGGGGCGGTTGGCGACGGGGTCACCGACGACAGCGCGGCCTTCCTGGCAGCGGATGCCGCTGCGGCGGGCGGGCGTGTGTTGGTTTCGGCCGGAACCTATCACCTGGCCCAGGACGTGACCTTTGACAACCACGTGCGGTTCGAAGGCACCCTAACCATGCCGGCATCAGCGATCCTGACGCTGGCCAAGGATTTCGAACTGCCCAGCTATATCGACGCCTTCGGCAATGAAGAGGTTGCCTTCCGCAAGGCGTTCCAGGCCCTGTTGAACAATGCCGATCATGAAAGCCTGGACCTGGGCGGGCGGCGGCTGTCGATCACCGCGCCGATCGACATGCAGGCGGCGGTGCCAAATCGCGCCTCGTTCGCGCAGCGCCGGGTGCTGCGCAATGGCCAGCTGCGGGCCGAGGACAGCGGCGCCTGGACACCTGGCGTGACCACCAGCCTGGGTACCTACGATCCGGCACAGCCTACGCGGCTGTCAAACGTGGCCAATATCGCAAATGTTCCGGTTGGCGCGGTTGTCAGCGGCGCCGGCGTCGGGCGCGAGGTCTATGTGCGTGACGTCAACGTGGCGGCGCAGACGCTGACCTTGTCACAGTCGCTGTTCGCGATGGTGGGCACGCAGACCTTCACCTTCACCCGGCACCGGTACCTGCTGGATTTCAGTGGCTTCGCCTCGCTCCAGGATTTCGAGATCACCGACGTGGAATTCCAGTGCAACGCGCTCGCGTCGGGCGTGATGTTGTCGGTGGCAGGGTCGGTGATGCAGTTCCGCGATTGCGTGTTCAACAAGCCGGGGCACCGCGGTATCGCCTCGCCCGGGGACGGGTGCCAGGGAATGCTGGTGGACCGCTGCAAGTTCCTGTCGCATGAAAACGCGGCGCTGGCGCAGAACCGCCAGTCGATCGCCATTTCGGCCGGGTCCAATGACGTCAAGCTGCGCAACAACCGCTCGACCCAGTTCCTGCATTTCGCGGTGCTGAGCGGGTCTTACCTGATCATCGCCAACAACCATTTCTTCCAGGGCGACAGCGCCGCGGCGGGGGTGCGCAGCGGCGGCATCGTGCTGACGCAGCGCAATTGCCATGCCACGATCAGCGGCAACTACATCGACAATTGCTTTATCGAATGGACCAACGAGCGCGAGCCCGATCCGAATTTTTCAGGCGGGTTCGGGTTCTCGGGGCTGTCGGTGAACGACAACGTGATGCTGTGCTCTTCGGTGGCGCTGTGGTTCGGATTTCTGGTGATCAAGCCCTATGGAACGGGGCATTACGTCAACGGGCTGAGCGTGACGGGCAACTCGTTCCGGGCGTTCAACGGCCAGATCAACCGGGTGGAGCGGATCGACACCAGCTTTGCCACGCTGGATCTGACCCAGATGCGCAAGATCGACTATTCCGGCAACACGTTTCACAACGTGCTGACGGCCACGCGCAACCCGGCGATGATCCGTCACACCCAGCAGACCGAGGCGCAGCAGTGGAGCATCGACACCGCAGGGCAGTTGCCCTTTGGCGGGCAGGCTCTGGAGGTTGACGGCGTGGTCGCGCGCTCGATCATCCAGAACGCGGGCAATGCCGGGCAATACGTCATGCCCTATACCCTGAGCCAGCAGGGCCCGTCGCAGGACAAGGTCACGCTGGTCTGGCCCACCGCCGTGCGCGGCACGGTCAAGGTCACGGTGCGCGGCGACAAGTGACGGCAATGCCGGCTGGTTACGACCTGGGCCCGGAGCGCATCGCTCCGGGCTTTTTCGCGCATGGCCAAAGTCATGCTGCATGTGCAAAAGAGTGATAAGGTGCGGGGAATCGGGGGATCTGACCGTGGCAGGAACAGTGATTACCGTCGCCCAGCAAAAGGGTGGCTCTGGCAAGACGACGGTGGCGGCGAACCTGGCCATTGGTTTCCGGATGGCGGGCCGCACTGTTGCGCTGGTCGATATCGACCCTCAGGGCAGCCTGGGGCGCTGGTTCATGGCCCGCGCCGAAGACGATCCCGCCCTGGTCGAGGGGATGGAATTCTCCACGTCTTCCGCCTGGGGTATCCCATATGAATGCCGCAAGCTGAGCGGCGCCTACGACGTGGTCATCGTCGACACGCCGCCCAAGGCGGACAGCGATCTGCGCCCGGCACTCCGCGTGGCGGACCTGGTGATCGTGCCGGTCTCGGTCAGCCATGTCGACTTGTGGGCCACCGAAGGCGTGCTGGACCTGGCGCGGCGCGAAGACAAGAAGACCCTGATCGTGATGAACCGGGCCCGCCCGGGCACCCGGCTAAGCGTAGAAGTGGCCGATGCCGCCAGCCAGCTTGAGGCCGAGATCGCAGAGACCCAGCTTGGAAACCGGGTGATCTATGCCGAGGCGCTGGGCCGCGGGCGCGGTGCCGCCGAAGCGGGCAAGTCGCGCGCGCGGGACGAAATAGAGGCGCTGACGGAAGAGGTGGCGCGGCATCTGGCGAACGGGTAAACCGCCGCCATGATGATCGACCATTCCGCGCTTCGCGCCCTGATCCAGTCGGACGCCGCCACGCGCGGCACGCCGATTTCCAAGCTGGGTTATTTCTGTGCGCCGTTCCGTCCTGCTTCGGGGCCGTTTGCCGACAAGGTGATCAAGGTCTATCGCAGCCTGCCAGACAAGACCGCGCTGGAACGGCTGGCGCAGTACCATGACGATTACGTGCGTGCGCTGGGCACCGCGGGCGTGCCGATGCCGGCGACGCAGATCGTGCTGCTGGAGATGGGCCGCGGGCGAATCCCGGTGATCGTTCAGGATGCCCTGCCGGCGGAAACGATGATGCGCACGCGGATGCAGCAAGGCTCTTTGCAGCAGACGCTGGACGACATGCAGGCGGCCGGCACGGTGATCGCCGATTTCTGGAACAACGCAGACCAGTTCGGCACGCGCATCGGCTTTCACCCGTCGATCCGCAACTTTGCCATCGTCGATGGCGGGGCGGTGTTCTTTGACAGCTTCCCGCCGCTGATCCACTACAGCCGGGCCGAAATGGGCCGTATGCTGCTGCAATTTTCCGACAAGCGGCTGATGCGCTGGGTTGGCCCGCTGCTGCGCGCCAAGGTCACCGGCATTCAGGACGAATGGTATTCGGCGCCCGAAACCCTGGTTGGTCTGGTCGGGTCTGCCTGCCGGTTGCGGCCGGCCGACGCGATGGCCTACCTCGACTGGGGCCGCGGTTTTGCCGCCGCGCAGATGCCGCGCTGGGCGGATGAGGCGATCCGCGGGATGCAGGAGCCGCCGCGCCTGCCGGGCTACTGGACCGGCTTCCGCAAGCTGTTGGGTTTGCAGGGCGAACCCAACGTCTGAGCGGTGAAAGCCTTTGCAGATCCGCCGGCGCGCGTGGCACAGTTCGACCATAAAGGAGGACGCCCCATGCCCCAGATCACCTTTCCCGCCAAAGGCCAGACCGTGCTGACCACGTTCGAGACCACGCCCGGCACCTGCCAGGACCTGCTGGACGCGCTGACCTCGGCCTATAGCGATTTCATCTCGAAACAGCCGGGCTTCATCTCGGCAGGGCTGCATGTGAACGATGCGCAGACGCGGATCGCGAATTATTCGCAATGGCAGCGGCGCGAAGATTTCCAGGCGATGCTGCGTTCCGATGTGATGCGCGAGCGCAACCGGCACATCAATGCGCTGTGCCGCAGCTTTGAACCGGTGATGTACGACGTGGCGGCGGTTTTCTGACCCGTATCAAGGACGGCGGCGCGCAAGGCGGCATACTTGCCCCATATTCATGGCAAGGAGGGAATCGCCGTGTACAAGAACATCCTGGTGCCAATCGCGTTCGACAGTGAAGCAAAGGCGAAGGCCGCGATGGAAGTTGCCCGCCAGCTGGCGGATCAAGAAGCCAAGATCACGCTGCTGCATGTGATGGAGCATATCCCGGGTTACGCGGTATCCTACGTGCCGCCGGATTACCTGGCGCAGTCCCGCGCGACGGTGCAAGGGCAACTGGACACGCTGGCGGCCGAACTGGGCCATGCGACCGGCGTGCTGGTCGAGGGGCATTCTGGCCGGACCATTCTGGACTATGCCGAAGATCACAAGGTCGATTGCATCGTGATCGCCTCGCATCGGCCGGGCATGCAGGATCTGCTGTTGGGTTCGACCGCCGCCAAGGTGGTGCGCCACGCCCAATGCGCGGTACATGTTCTGCGCTGATTGACAAAGCGCCGCGCCGCGTCATCTGTGAAGCATGGATGATGACTTTGGATTGATGCGGCGGAAAGGGTTGCCGGAAGCCTTGCAGGTGCTTCTGGCCGCCTTTCCCCGGGCGCACTGGCAGGAACATCGCAATTTCGCCGGTCTGGTCCAGTTCTGGCTGGACCGACACTTGACCTTTCGCCAGTTGTTGTCTGCGTTGCAGACCGATGCCCAACAGGCGGTTGACGGTGTAATGGCGCCGGACCGGTACCGGCTGCGCCTGTCACAAATGGGCGGCATGCTGGTCAACCAGTTGCACGGTCATCACCAGATCGAAGATTTGCATTACTTCCCGGTGCTGACGCGGATGGAAACGCGGCTGTCGCGCGGGTTCGATATCCTGGACCGCGATCATCATGACCTGGACGATCTGCTGGACCGGTTCGTCAGGCGGGCCAATGAAACGCTGCAAGGCGCAGAGGCGGGCCGGATGCTGACCGAGGTCGAGAAGCTTGGCCCTTTCCTGACCCGGCACCTGGATGATGAAGAGGATCTGATCGTGCCGGTGATCCTGAAACACGGGCCGGACGCGCTTCACTAAGGCCACTTCCCAGCTGTCAGAGCCAGGCGTATGCTGCGCGCGAGATGCGCGACTCAGATGATGTTGCCCGAGGCCGGGAAACGAAGTTCGCAGCATCGGTTTTTGGAGATATCCATGGAACTTCTCGTGGGCGCTGCCGCTGTGTTGGCCGGTGTCCTTCTCTATGCATGGGCCTATGGCAAGCATCACGGCGTCAACGCCCCCGGTTGGGCCAAAACGCAGCTGTTCGCTTCCAGCATCTCACTGATCGTGACGGGTTTTGCGCCGGTCGGCATCGGCTATATCGTCGCCGGTCTGATCAACGCGGCAGGGCAGTCAGTTGTCAGCTGGGCCGCGCTGGCCGCGCTGCCGGTGCTGAGCTGGCTGATCGCGCCGCGCCTGGCGCGGACGGGCAAGCCGGTGCACACCGCCGATATCGTTCCGCTGCCCACCGGCCCGTCGGTTCCGCCGCAACCGGGGCCGATGCGCCGCGCTGCGTAACCCTTGTCTGGGGATCGGGTGACCCTTACATATGCGCAAACCGCTATGTAAGGGTCACCCGATGTCAGCACTGAAGATCACCTGCCTCGATTGCGGTCAGGTCAACCGTGTTCCGTCTGAAAAACTCGACTCCGCGCCGAAATGCGGCACCTGCGGAGCGGCTTTGATTTCCACCAAGCCCAAGGATATCGCCCCCGATGTGCTGGCCAAGGCCATGCGCAATGACGATCTGCCGCTGGTGGTGGATTACTGGGCGCCGTGGTGCGGGCCGTGTCGGATGATGGCGCCCGAATTCGGCAAGGCGGCCGAAGCGCTGCGCGGCCGTGCCCGGCTGGTCAAGCTGAACACCGAAGATTTCCCGCAAGCCAGCGCCAAGGCGGATGTTCGCGGTATTCCCACGATGATCCGCTATGCCGGCGGGCGCGAAGTTGCGCGCCAGTCAGGCGCGATGCGTGCCGATGGCATTGTCGGCTGGGTCTCGCGGCCGGCCTGACAGTTCAAAGCTGGGTCAGGGTGACCTGGCCCAGCAACTCCTCGACATCGTCGCGCAGACATAGCGCGGTGCCGTCGCTCATCACGGCGGCGCTGGCTGCGGCGACGCCCATCGACAGCGCTTGGGGCAGGCTTTGCTGGCGTGACAATGCCAGGCAGAATGCGCCCACGAAACTGTCGCCTGCCCCGACCTTGCTGCGCACGGGCACCAGCGGCGTGACCGCGTGCCAAGCACCTTTACCGCTTACCAGGACAGAGCCCTTGGGCCCCATGGCCAGGATCACCATCCCGGCCACGCCGTCGTCGACCAGCGACTGGGCGAACCCCGTCAGCGCCGCGCGGTCGGGCAGCGGTACGCCTGCCAAAAGCTCGCTCTCGGCGCCGTCCAGCCGCAGGATGTGATGCGCGCCCAGCCCGCCCTGGCGCAGCCGCATCAGCGAGGGGCCAGACGTATCGACCAGCAGCCGCGCCTCGTGCATCTCGACCGCGCGGGCCACGGTTTGTGGAAAGGTATCGGGCACGCCCGGCGGCTGGCTGCCTGACAGAACCACCAGCCCGCCGGTGGGAACAGAGCCCGACAGCCGGGTGCGGAACCGCGCCAGCAGCGTGTCGTCCCAAACCGGGCCGGGCAGTACAAAGCGATACTGGACACCTTGCGATTCATCCGTCACCGCCAGGCTTTGCCGAGTTTCGCCCGGTGTGTCGAAGGGCACCACGTCGATCCCTTCAAGGTGCAGCAGCGCGCGCAGCCGGGCGCCATTATGCCCGCCCAGCGCCACCAGCGCAGAGGCGCGCCCGCCCAGGTGGGCGATCGCGCGGGCCACGTTCACGCCGCCGCCGCCCGGGTCAATCAGCGGGGCGGCGCAACGCAGCTTAGTCTCTGGCACCACTTCGGGAACCGAGGTGGATACGTCCAGCGCCGGGTTCAGGGTGATGGTCAGGATCGGAGTCATCGTGGCCTGCCTTGTCTGCTTCTGCACCGATGTTACGAACCGGGTCGCGTCTCTTCAATCCGTCTGCGCCGATCAGGGACCTGGCGCTGCGGTTTCCGTCTCGATCCGGCCGGTGCCGCCCAGCCAGCGGGCAACCGTCCAGCAGGCCAAGGCCCAGGCTGCGCCCAGAGTCCAGCCCGCCAGCACGTCCGAAGGCCAGTGCACCCCCAGGTAAACGCGGCTGATCCCGACCGCCGCCGAAACCACGGCGGCCAGCGCGATATAGAACAGTTTCAGCGGCTTGCGCGGCTCAACCCGGGCCACCAGCACCGCCAGCGTCAGGTAGGTGGTGGTGGCCATCATCGAATGGCCCGACGGGAAAGACGCTGTCAGCACCTCGACCCCATGCGGCACCAGGTCGGGCCGGGGGCGGTCAAAGGCCAGCTTGGTCACATGTGACAGCACCTGCCCGCCCAATACGGCAACCAGCAGGAACAGGGCGCTGGCGCGCTTGCGGCGCAGATACAGCGCAACCACCACCGCGACGGTCAGAAGCGTCAGCACGGTGACACCGCCCAGGGCGGTGATGTCACGCATGGCCGTTTCGACAGCACCAGGCCCGAGCGGGTCAGAGGCATCGGCGGGGTTTCGCAGCAACATCAGCGCCCAGCGGTCGAAGCCCTGCAACTCGCCTTCGGCCATCTCTTCTGCCAGGCCGATGAAGGCCCACAGGCTGCCGGCCGCGGCGATGATCAGGAACAGCGACACGGATTCGACGCGACGGGTCAAAGGGCCGAAAAACTGCGCAATCGTCATGACTTGTCCTTGCGGTTACAGGGCAGAGGATGGCTTGCTGCCCGCCAGCGTCAAGATGCGGACCGTTGCCGCGACACCGTGGCCGTGCTTGTATCGCGCGGCGAACAGGGGAGGGGACCATGACCGGGACTTTGCAGGCAGGAATATTGATGGGGCTGGGCGGGACCCTGGCCATGGATGTATGGGCGCTGGCGCTGCGCGCGGCGATCGGCCAGCCGTTGCCGAACTGGGCCAACGTCGGGCGCTGGTCGGGGCATCTGCCGCGCGGTGTGGTGTTTCACGACGATATCGGATTGGCGCAGTCTGTCCCGGGCGAACTCGCGCTGGGCTGGCTGGTGCATTATGGCGTGGGCGTGGCCTATGGCGTGATCTTCGCGCTGCTGGCCGGTCCGTCCTGGCTGGCGCAGCCCAGCTTTCTGCCGGTCTGGCTGTTCGCGCTGGTCACCATTGCCGCGGGCTGGTTCCTGCTGCATCCGGGCATGGGGCTGGGCTGGGCGCTGGCGCGTACCGCCAATCCGTGGCGCGGACGCGTGATGGGCCTGGCGGCGCATACCGTTTTTGGCCTGGGCATGTGGGCCGTGGCGTTGGCCCTGGCATGACAAAGGCGCGCCGCGGGACGGCGCGCCTTGATCGGTCGTCGCTGTGGCCTCAGGCCAGGGCGATGTTCACCGCGGACTCGCGACCGTCACGGCCGGGCTGGATGTCGAAGGTCACCTTCTGGTTGTCCTTCAGACCCTGCAGGCCCGAGCGCTCGACTGCGGAGATGTGCACGAACACGTCTTTCTTGCCGCCATCGGGAGCGATGAAGCCGTAGCCCTTGGTGGTGTTGAACCATTTCACAGTGCCGGTAGCCATCTGTGTTTTCCTTCTCGTATGTTACGGCCCGCGGAATGCGGCCGCCTCGGCTTAGTCACGTCTGGATCGAGGGCTTCGTGACGTCTGACAGGCAAACGGAAGGTCGAAAAAGAGATCGTAGGCGCGGGGCATATGGCAGGTTGCGTGAGTCGGAGCAAGAGGGTTCACGCGTGCGACCAGTGGCGGCCTGCCTGCGACATTATATGCGACTACTTGAATATAAAGGACGGAACGCATAGAATCCCGGTGTTGGCGCGGGTCTTGCCGCGCGGTGTCTGGAACAGGAGACAACAGATGACTCTGGATCGTGCAGTGATGGCCTTTGCCGGCGTGATGGTTCTGCTCAGCGTGGCGCTGACGCTGTGGGTTTCGCCCTACTGGATGTGGTTTACCGTGTTCATCGGGGTCAACCTGATCCAGTCGTCCTTTACCGGCTTCTGCCCGGCGGCGACGATCTTCAGCAAGCTGGGCTTCAAGACCGGTTGCGCCTTCCAGTGATCCGCGACCGCGGTTAACTCGGCATTCACCACATGGGCGCGATGCTGCGCCCATGTCGCAATATCTTCGCCCCCGCATTCCCGGCGCTGCCGTTTTCTTTACAGTCTGCCTCGCCAAGCGTGGCGGAACGCTGTTGGTTGACGAGATTGGCCTGCTGCGCCAATGCGTCCGCAAGGTCATGCAATCGCGGCCGTTCGTGATCGATGCCTGGGTCGTCCTGCCGGACCACATGCACGCCGTCTGGACGCTGCCCGAGGATGATGCGAATTATTCTGACCGCTGGGGCGCGATCAAGGCGCGGTTTTCCAAGCATGTTCGTCTGAAACACGGCGTCGAGGCGGTGGGTTGCAAACCCACCCTACCGGTGGAAGTCCTGGAACCTTTCGTCGATGAAGCGCCCCGTAGGGTGGGTTTGCAACCCACCACCCCGCAAAACGACATTGCGTGGCTTCGCTCGACGCGAAGCCTCAGCAAGCTGGCCAAGCAGGACGCCGGCATCTGGCAACGCCGTTTCTGGGAGCATCACATCCGCGGCAAGGCCGATTTCGAAGCACATCTGCGGTATTGCTGGGGTAACCCGGTGAAGCATGGTTACGTCGAGCGGGCGGCGGATTGGCCATATTCGTCCTTTCACCGCGACGCGCGGCTGGGGCGAGCCGATCCGGAATTTGTCGGTGAGGCTGCCAAGGGGCGGTATGGCGAGGTGGCGTAACGGTGGGTTGGAAACCCACCCTACTTCTCACCGAGGGCAATCTTGCAGCAATGCATATCACAAAGTCTGTGCCCGAGCCGAAGACCGACGGCGCTAGTTCAGAAGAGGCAAAGGCAGAAAAACACCCAGACGAGCGGTATGAGGGACAAGGCGGCTATCGTTGAACCGATTTTTGCCCTGTCCCCCAAGTTGGAAAGCGTGTTCGCGAATTACCGCGTGAACTTCTTGAACTTCACCCGCTTCGGCTCCAGCGCATCGGCGCCCAGCCGCCGCTTCTTGTCCTCTTCGTAGTCGGCGAAGTTGCCTTCGAACCATTCGACATGCGCCTCGCCCTCGAAGGCCAGGATATGCGTGCAGATCCGGTCGAGGAAGAAGCGGTCGTGCGAGATCACCACCGCACAACCCGCGAAGTTCTCGATTGCGTCCTCCAGCGCGGCCAGTGTCTCGACATCGAGATCGTTGGTGGGCTCGTCGAGCAGCAGTACGTTGCCACCTTCCTTGAGCATCTTGGCGAGATGCACGCGGTTGCGCTCACCGCCTGATAGCTTGCCGACGTTCTTCTGCTGGTCCTGGCCCTTGAAGTTGAACGCGCCCACGTAGGCTCGCGTCGACATGTCGTGACCGTTGACCTTCATGTAGTCGAGCCCGTCGGAGATCTCCTCCCAGACGTTCTTGCTGTCGTCGAGGTGGTCGCGGCTCTGGTCGACGAAGCCGAGGCGCACCGTCTCGCCAATCGAGATCTCGCCCCCGTCTGGTTCCTCCTTGCCAGTCAGCAGCTTGAACAGCGTCGATTTACCCGCGCCGTTCGGCCCGATTACCCCGACGATGCCGCCCGGCGGCAGGGTGAACGAGAGATCCTCGAACAGCAGCTTGTCGCCATAGGCCTTGGAAATTCCCTTGGCCTCGATGACCTTGCCGCCAAGCCGCTCGGGCACCTGAATGACGATCTGCGCCTTGCCGGGCTTGCGGCCCTCCTGCGCTTCCTGAAGCTGTTCGAACTTGCGGATACGCGCTTTTGACTTGGTCTGGCGCGCGGCGGGAGTCTGCCGGATCCAGTCCAGCTCTTCCTTGAGCGCCTTCTGGCGGCCCGATTCCTCGCGCTCTTCCTGCGCCAGACGCTTGGCCTTCTTCTCGAGGTAGGTGGAATAGTTGCCTTCGTAGGGGAAGTATTTTCCGCGATCGAGTTCGAGTATCCATTCGACCACGTTGTCGAGGAAATAGCGGTCGTGGGTAATCATCAGCACCGCGCCGGCATATTCCTTGAGGTGGTTTTCCAGCCATTCGACGGACTCGGCGTCGAGGTGGTTGGTCGGCTCGTCGAGCAGCAGCAGGTCGGGCTGCGCGAGCAGCAGGCGGCAGAGCGCGACGCGGCGCTTCTCGCCGCCGGAGAGATTGTCGACGGTCGCATCG
>JAGRMT010000086.1 GCA_020441125.1 Roseivivax sp. | reverse complement strand
TCTGGAAGGACGGCAAGCCGCTCTTTGCCGGCGACAAGTACGCAGACCTGTCGCAGGAAGCGCTGTACTACATCGGCGGCATCCTGAAGCACGCCAAGGCGCTGAACGCGTTCACCAACCCGTCGACCAACAGCTACAAGCGCCTGGTTCCGGGCTATGAAGCACCCGTGCTGCGCGCCTACTCGGCACGCAACCGGTCGGGTTGCGTCCGTATTCCGTGGACCGAGTCGCCGAAGGCCAAGCGCGTCGAAGCCCGCTTCCCCGATCCGTCGTCGAACCCGTATCTGTGCTTCGCGGCCCTGCTGATGGCTGGCCTCGACGGCATCAAGAACAAGATCGATCCGGGCGAAGCCATGGACAAGAACCTGTACGACCTGCCCGCAGAAGAGCTGGCCGGCATCCCCACCGTGTGCGGTTCGCTCCGCGAGGCGCTGGACGAGCTGAAGGCCGATCACGAGTTCCTGCTGGCTGGCGACGTGTTCACCAAGGGACAGATCGAAGCCTATATCGAACTGAAGCGCGAAGAGCTGGCGATGTACGAAATGACGCCGCACCCCGTCGAATTCGCCATGTACTACAGCTGCTGATCTCACAATCGGCAAGGCACGTGGAGGGCGTCCCGAAAGGGGCGCCCTTTGCTTATCAAAGCTTTAATTATCAGTTTGTTGACCGGTTTTCTGAAAAGTTGAATCAATGCCGTCTTTTCACCGCAATCCGGGGGCACTCGTAACGGAAATCCATTTCGGAGGGCCGTCATGCCGCGTTACGCCGATGTAGATTTTGCCAGTAAACTGTCTCGTTCGACATCGGCCAATGTAGGCCGCTCCCAGATGACCGCCGGCCCCATGGCTGCGCCGGTCTATGAATCGGTGATCGTGCCCCTGCCCGGCCACTTGACCAAGACTGCCGCGGATATCCGCACGCAGGACATAAAGACACGTGCCCGCATAAACCTCGTGCTGCGCATCCTGCTTCCGGGTGCGCTGGCAATGTGGGCAGGCACCAACCTGGCGATGGACATCACGGCGCACGCCATGGACCAGATCGCCGCCCAGACCAGCGCGCTGCCCGTGCTGACACGCTGACAGGCGCGCCCAACGCGCGCTGGATGCGGACCGCCGCGCCGCAGCAAGATTGTGCGGCCTTCGGCAACGGTCATTCGGTTCCAAAGGCGATTTGCCACCGAATGACCACAATTAACCAGCCCATCGGCCAGATTGCCGCCCGAATTCCCGATTAACCATGCGCTAACCCGCAGAGTCAGAGGGGCAAAAGGCAATGGACGTACAGGCAACACTTCTTTATCGCACGCTTCGGCCCGTGGATCACGACGCGTTCATCGCAGCCGTGAACGCCTGGTTCGGGACCGATGACCTGGCGATGCAATACAGCCCCGCCGCGGGCCAGACGCATGTGCTGTTTTCGAACCCGCATTTCCACGCGGTTCTGACGGTAGTCCCGCAGAAGATCGAACCGGCCGCGATCATGGGGGCGCTTCGGGCCCCGGTGATGCAGATCAAGGACTTCGACTATGCGGACGCGCTCTCGGCGCACAAGCTTCAGGTGCAGATCACCGTGGGCGACGGGCCGATGCATGTCTCTGCGGACATCCGCCAGTGGATGAACCGGATGGGCAAGCACCAGACCGTCAATGCCTGCCCGCTGGACATCAAGCTGTGCGTTCTGAACGGCCTGGTGCAGCAACTGGTGGCCCATGACGTGCCCGAACTGGTCTACTGGGCGCAATCGGACATGCTGTTCAGCCCCGAGGAAGTGACAGAGGCGGCTGACATGCTGTTTCCGCTTCCGCTTCTGGTCTCGCCCGAGCCGATCTACGGCTCCGGCGGCGCCACCGGCGTGCGGCTGAACAATTCCGAATCCTTTGCCGGGCGCACCCTGGTGATGGAACCCTCGCTTCTGCCCTTCGCAGAGGCGCTGGGTATCTCGATGTGGCTGCTCAGCCAGCGGGTCTCGGGCCAGCTGTCGCTGGAACACGGGGCCGCGCTGGAAACGCCCGGCTTCCCGACACTGTACCTGCGCCACGAAGCCGCCGATGCCCGTGATGGCAAGGGGCGCATCGTGATCACCGAACACAAACCGGAAAGCCGTCTGGGCCTGCCCGGCCTGACGCTGCATGCGCTGGCCGCCGCTACCCCGGCGGCGCCGGTCGCCCGGGCAACGGTTGCCGTCGCCCCGGCACAATCCAACCTGCCGGTCGAACCGGCGCCGCAAACCGTGGCAGCGGCACAACCCGCGCCCGCCCCGGCACCGGCCCCGGCACCGCAACCCATGCCCGCTCCGGCACCGCAAGCCGCTGCACCGGCGCCGACACCGGCACCCGCGCCGCAGCCCGAACCCCAGGTGGCACAGGCACCCGCCCCCGTGGCACAGCCTGCCCCCACGGCACAGCCGTTCTTCACCTCTTCGCGGGTCGAATCCACACCGTCTTACGCGGTACAGACCGGCACACTGGGCACGATGGCGGCGCTGCATGCCGCGGCGATGGCCGCTGCAAAGCCCAAGCCTGCACCGGAAACGGCCCCCCAGGCCGAAGCCGCCGAAGCCAAGGAGCCTGAACCACAGCCGGCCGAAGCGGCCCCTGCGGAAGCACCGCACGCCGAAGCCGAGACCGAACAGGCCCAGCCTGACCAGGCCGCACAGCCGACCCCTCCGCACCCCACCCCCAAGCCGGTGGCCAAGCAGGGGTGGGCCAACGCTGCACAGCGTGCCAACCCTTTTGACCTGGCGGCCCCCAGGGCCGCACCCCCGGTCGCCCAGCCAGTGCGTTACGACCACGCACGCGAGACGCTGAAAGTCGGCGTGCCGGACCATCACCGAGGCATCGACGTGGCCGCCGGGCTGCGGTCATCGACCGCGGTTCAGCCGGCAGCGCAGGGCGGCAAGCGCGAGAAGATGCGCGCGTTGCTGAAATCTCTGCCGCTGCGCTCGGCCGCGGGCATGATCGTGCTGGCAATCGTGCTGGCCGCCGGTTTGACCGGCGCGCCGCACCTGTCGGCCGACCAGATCGGCGCCGAAAAGATGCTGACGCTGGAAAATCAACTGACCGATCCCTGGCCAACCGTGCCGGGCATGGACGGGCGGTTCTGAAACCGCCCTTCCGACTTTTCCGATTTACCCAGACATAGCGGACACGCCATATTCGGGAAAAGCTCCGAAAGAGGCATTGATTCATGCATTTCATCGCGAAAACCCTTGGTATTGTCTGCATTTCCCTGGCATTCGGCACGGCCCAGGCCGCGCCCTGCGGCAAGTCGGGTACCGGCTTTGAAGCGTGGAAGCCTGCCTTCGCCAAGGAGGCACTTCAGGCCGGTGTCGGTCAGCGCGGCATTCAGGCTCTGTCCTCGGCCCGCTACTCGACCCGCACCATCGCCGCCGACCGCAACCAGAAGGGCGTGAAATACGCTCTGAACGATTTCATCCGCATCCGCCTCGGCTCGCTCGACGGGTTCGCGGCGCAGGCGCGCAAGCGCAAGCTGGCGAATGCCGGCTATTTCGCCGCCGTCGAAAAGCGCTACGGCGTGCCCGCCGGCATCCTGCTGGCGATCTGGGGCATGGAAACCGGCTTTGGCCGCTCGATGGGAAGCGAGCCGGTTGTCTCGTCCATTCTGACCGTGGCCTATGATTGCCGCCGGTCCGACTTCTTCACCCCGCACGCCATCGCGGCGCTGATCATGGTGGACAAGGGGCTGCTGTCCTCGACGCAGAACGGCGCCTTTCACGGCGAGCTCGGCCATACTCAATTCCTGCCCGGCAACGCGCTGAAATACGGCGTCGACGGCTCCGGCGACGGGCGCGCCGATTTCTACAACTGGGCGGATGCGCTGGCCTCTACCGCCAATTACCTCAAGGCCAAGGGCTGGCGTGCCGGGCAATCCTACCAGCAGGGCACGGCCAATTTCGCGGTGTTGAACGAATGGAACGCGGCCACCGTGTACCAGCAGGCAATCGCCCTCTCGGCCGAAAGAATTGACCGCTAACCCCCTTTGTCCGGGCGGTTTTCACTAAAAATCGCCCAACTCCGGCCTGATTCGGATGGTTCATTTCGGCTGAACCTGCTTGGACAGAGTATTGGATTGATCCATGGGCAGACGCACCCAGTCTGCGGCTTCGGCAGCGCTGATCATGCCCGATTGCGTGAACCTCAGTGCCGGCCGCCACCAGTCGATCGCGGCCCGCGTGCTGCGCGAAATCGAACGGACCAGCGCCGTTGGCGCCATTCGCGCGTCGCTGCGGTTTGAAACCGTGGTCGCCGTCGACGAGAACGGCCCCTATGGCCCGGCGCTGACCTTCACCGTCAGCGATGCCGCCGGCGGCCGTTCCGGCGATGCCGCCGCGCTGGTGCTGTCGCGTATCCTGAAGGCTGCCCTGCCCGAGTCCCGTGCCGACCTGATCTATTGGGGACCGAACGAAACCCTTCTGGATATTGGTGAATTTGCCGCGCTTTGCCTGCGTCTCAGCGCCTATGAAAGCCGTCTGACCCAGCCAGCCGAACCGCGCCGCAGCGCCCGGCGCCGCGCGCTGAAACAGGCTGTCTCGCTGCGCCGGCGGGTGCAATCGGTTCTCAGCCGCCTGACAGACCGGATGCAAGGACAAGACTTGCGGCTGGCCACGCTGGCGCTGGGGGTGACGATGGTGATGATCCTGCTGGCCGCGCACGGCGGCTTACAGCAGGTTGCCGCCCTCTTGCCCTGAGCGTTGCCGCTCGGCATCGGCGCGGGTCAGAACAAACGTGTGGATGGTGAACAGCACCGCCCCGCTACGTGGCAATCGCAGCAAGGACTGCCGCTCAGACCGCATGTAAGGCGCGGCGCCCCGGTCGGCTGTATCGCGTTGACGCACTTCGGACCATGGCTGAAACAGCTGCGCGTGTTCATGCCAGCGGGCGTTGAACCGCCAGATCGGCCGATCGGCATTCAGACCGTCGAACAGCCGCGCCACCCGACGGGCAATGTCGCCGTCATAGCTTTTCACCGGCTCGTGGATCACGGTCATTGGCCGTCCCAGCTTCTCGTGCAGGCGCCAGATCGACGGAAAGCACAGCACGGCGCCGGTCAGCACGTATTCGTCGCCCTGCTTCTGCATCACGCAGAAGTCCTCTTGCAGCGCATGGCCCAGCGTGCCCAGTGGATCGGACCTGTCGATCGGGACGCTGCGCCCATCAGGGCACTGCAAGACGCCATCCGTCACCGTGACACCGTCCGGCAGATGCGCCAGCGCCAGGTCCAGCGTCTCCTCGGCGGCCTCGGCGCATTCGGGCAGAACGGCCAAAACAGCGTTGCGATCCTCGCGCAGCAGACGGGCGCGTTCTGCCATCTGGGCGGCATAGGCCTCGTCGGTGATCAGCCAGTCGGCAAAGTCCAGCGGCCGCGTTCCGGGCAGGCGCTGCGACGAGAAGATGTCGTAGGGAACTTGTGTTTGCAGGATCATGCGCCCTTGCTATCGCAGCGCCCGAAAAATGCAAATGGCACATCGAACGCTGGGCGCAACATTTCTTCATCTACTGGATAAAGATCACAATACAAGCATCTATGATATAATCATTAATGGAAGAACAGGCAGCATAAAGCCGCGCCTTTTCAAGCCTAAAAACGACCGGTTTTCCGGTCGCATCCGGCCAAGACGGGCCCGCCCGCCGGCAGCCATGCTTCGCCAAGCAGCAGGAGGCCCGCGATGAACGAACACTACCGCGATACGCGCAAGATCGACCCGACCCGCGGCGCGCTGCTGGGCGACAACACGCCCAACGATTCCGACCGGGTCGAGATCGGCCCGACGCGGCTGGCATACCGGGAATGGGCCTCGGCCGGGCTCGATCTGCCGGACCTTCAGGCAATGCGCCAGTACCGCTGGCAGCGGCTGACCGATCACGTGGTGGCCCGAGGCTATGCCGGGCTGCTGATGTTCGATCCGATGAACATCCGATACGCCACGGACTCGACCAACATGCAGCTTTGGAACACCCACAACCCCTTCCGCGCGCTGCTGCTGTGCGCCGATGGCTACATGGTGATCTGGGATTACAAGAACACGCCCTTTCTCTCGGCCTTCAACCCGCTGGTGCGCGAGGCGCGATCAGGCGCCGACCTGTTCTATTTCGACCGCGGCGACCGGATCGACCTGGCCGCCGATGTCTTCTCCAACGAGGTGCGCGCGCTGCTGGCAGCCCATGCGCCGGGCAACACCCGCCTGGCGGTCGACAAGATCATGTTGCACGGTCTGCGCGCGCTCGAAGCCCAGGGGCTGACCATCCTGCCCGGCGAGGAAGTCACCGAGAAGGCACGATCGGTCAAGGGCCCGGACGAGTTGCTGGCAATGCGCTGCGCCGTGCACGCCTGCGAGGCCGCCATGGCCGAGATGGAGAGTTTCGCCCGCCGCGCCGTGCCTCTGGGCCAGGCCTCGGAAGACGAAATCTGGGCCGAGTTGCACGCCGCCAACATCCGCCGCGGCGGCGAATGGATCGAAACCCGCCTGCTGGCCTCCGGCCCGCGCACCAACCCGTGGTTTCAGGAATGCGGCCCGCGCATCGTGCAGAACAACGAAATCGTCGCCTTCGACACCGATCTGATCGGCAGCTACGGCATCTGCGTCGATGTCTCGCGCACCTGGTGGATCGGCGACCGCGCCCCGCGTCCCGATATGGTCGCGGCGATGCAGCACGCGCATGAACACATCATGACCAACATGCAGATGCTCAAGCCCGGTGTGATGATCCCCGAGCTGAGCGCAGGCACCCATGTGCTGGCGCCGCAATACCAGCTGCAGAAATACGGCTGCCTGATGCATGGCGTCGGCCTGTGCGATGAATGGCCCCTTGTCGCTTATCCCGATCATGCGGTGCCGGGCGCCTTCGATTTTCCGCTGGAACCGGGCATGGTGCTGTGCGTCGAGGCGCTGGTCAGCCCCGAGGGCGGCGATTTNNTCGATCAAGCTGGAAGACCAGGTGCTGATCACCGAAACCGGGTTCGAGAACCTGTCGCGCTACCCGTTCGATGCGGCGCTGATGGGCCGGTAGCGCAGCACCCGGTCGCGCATCCGCAGGATCGACGGCTCAGCCGTGCGGCGTTCCAGCCGGTCCAGCGGCACCCACTCCAGCGCCCGCGATTCCGCCGAGGCCGCGATTGCGCCCGCCTCGGCCTGCATCAGATAGCGCACGTCATAGTGCAGATGCGCCGGCTCGCGCGGGTTGGCCGGGATCAGGTGGATATCGACATCCAGCACCGCCTGGTCCAGCAGCCGGATCCGCGCCAGCCCGCTTTCTTCATGCGCCTCGCGCAGCGCCACCCGGCGCACGTCCGTCTCGCCGTCGCAATGGCCGCCCAGCTGCAGCCAGCGGTCCAGCTTGGCGTGATGCGTCAGCAGCACCGCGCGCCCGTCCGGCGACAGCACGAAGGCAGAGCCGGTGACATGGCCGCCGGTGGCCGGATCGCGGCCAAAGGCGGCCGGCTCGCGCGCCACGAACTCCGCCAATCGCGCCCAAGCGTGCCGGTCGCGCGCGTCCTGCGGCGCATAGGCTCCGATGCCCTCAATCTCCATAGCCCTTGCCCGGATGCAGCCGCGCCAGCAGCCCGTTGTGATCGCTCTCGAACCGCGGCAGCAGCTCAACCGTACCGCCGCCGGCCGACATGGCGTGGTCGATCCCCAGCGGCAGCGCGCCGAACACCCAGTAGGTTGGCCGCACCGGTCCTACCCGCTCGGTGCCGGTGGCCTGCGCCAGCCGCCGGACAGACGCGCCCCAGGCCAGCATGTTGAAATCGCCCGCCATCACCAGCGGCCCCGCCAGCGCCTTCAGCTCCGGTTCCAGCCAACGCACCTGTACCGCCTGCTCTGCCGGCCAGGGCCAGCGCAGATGCATGGACACAACCCAAAGCGGCCCGCCCGGCGCCTGCACCTGCATCGCCGCCGCCGTCATCGACTTCATGCAGTGCGCCGTACCCGGCACCATCGGCCAGCGCGAGGCCACCGCCACCCCGCCCATCCGGGCAAAGCGGCACCAGTGCTGCACGGGATATTGCGGCGCGATGCCGGTCAGCACCGGGTGTGTCGGGCTCGTCACCTCCTGCAACGTCACCACGTCGGACGCGCGGGCCAGGATATCGGCCACCATCGCATCGTGCCGGCGCGCCTCGCGCAGCACGTTCTTCTGATATACCGCCACGGGCCCCGGCGTGCCCTTCGCCGGCAGCAGCATCCCTGCCACCGGCCCCGCCAGCGCCAGCAGGGCAGCGCCGGTCCCCAGCGCTGCCAGCCAGCGTGGCCGCGCCCAGGGCAGCGTCAGCGCCGCCAGCAGCGCCAGCGGCACGCGCACCACCGCCAGGCTGTCGCCCGGCGCGAACCGCGCGCCCGTCAAGCCCAGCCCCACAAGGACCAGCGCCAGCAGCCCCGCCGCACTCACCAACGCTCTCATTCCGCGTCACCTTCCCATGGCAGCGCCGGCACAAGCCTTGTACCAAACGCGTCCTGCCTCACAGCCTTGGGCCGTCCTTGCCCGATGGACCGCCGCCGATGCCCGTACAACGCCAGACCTTTACCCGCCAATCCGGCGCCAGCCGCACGGCGCGCCTGTACTTGCCCGTGGGCGGCAGCCGGCCACGGCGCTTTTCGCCCATAGCTTCAAATGCGGCAAGGACTTCCCGGCAGCGCGGCGCCTTTCCGTGTGGCAAACGGCGATCGGCGGCGCTGCGTTGTGCGATTTCCAGGATCACGCCGTTCCCGGCCCGGCCAAAGCGCGGCAAGCCGCCGCCATCTTCCCGCGCCCGCAACGCCCCGCCTTCCGTCCTTCCCCGTTCGGACACCCGGCGGCAAAGGCACGGCCTGCCGCTTCTTCTTGCCCGAAATACCCTGGGGAGCGCGAGGGGCAGCGCCCCTCGCCTTGTTCAATGCGCCCGTTCACCAACCACGAACTGGGCATTCCCGGCGCGCCAACGAAAAAGGGCGGTGCCACGCACCGCCCTTTCCAAATCCCGTTTGCCCTGGCTCAGCCGCGGGCGCGGCCGACGAATTTCCAGGCCGCCGGCAGGATCATCGCCGCCAGCGCCAGCTTGACCGCGTCGCCGATCAGGAAGGGCGTCAGGCCCCACTGAAGGATCGGCTTGTCCCAGCCATAAAGCATCCCCAGCCAGATCAGGCCGGGAACGTAGATCAGAGCGTTGCCGATCAGCATCGCGCCGGCCATCTTGGGTGCCGAGCGGTCCCAGCCGCGGCGTGCCAGCATTCCCAGCGCAGCGGTGGCCAGCACGTAGCCCACCAGGTAGCCGCCAGTGCCGCCCATCATGTAGGTCAGGCCGAACTTCTCGGCCGAGGAGCCGGCGAAGACGTCAAAGCCAAGCGCGCCCACCAGCATGTAGCCCAGGATGGTGACCAGGCCCAGGCCTGCGCCATAGGCGGCGCCGATGGTCAGAACGGCAAAGGTGCCCATGGTGATCGGCACCGGCCACATCGGCACGCTGATCTTGGCCGCAACCGCCAGCGCGGCAATGCCAAAGGCGACCAGCGCCGCCTGCTTGACGCGCAGCGACGCGCCTTCGGTGGCGCCGAAGGTTTCGACAAGTACGTTCCGGGTTGCAGCAATGCTCATCGCGGAGGTGTCCCCAATTAGATGTCTCTTGGGGCCCTCTTCTGCCTCAAGCCGGCGCGCGCTGCAAGCGCCGCGACGTCACGCCCGCCGCCAAGGCACCGGTTTTGCGCAAACATCGCGCTTGCGCCCTGCCCGGGCGCGCGCCAGTCTCGCCGCCATGACCCGCCAGACCGACAGCCCCTATCCCGGCGGCTTTGCCGCGATCGAGGCCCGGCTCGACCGGCGCCGCGATCCGATCCGCTTTCACACCGGCACCTGGATGCCGCCGGCCGATCTCGACCTGGAGGCACTGGCGGCCCGGACCGTCGCGGACCCGGCCACGGATCCGGCCGAACAGGACCCGCGCACCACACGCTATTTTCTCAAGCGGCGCGCCCTGCGCGCCGAATTCGCCGGCCGAAGCGAGTTGTGCTTCGTCCACGGGCTGGTCATCGCCTGCCTGCGCAAGTCCGAGTACCCGCCTCATTTCCCCGCGCTGTTTGATCGGATGTGGCGCGAACAGCCTGACGCGCTGCTGTCCCAGCTTGACCTGCGCTGGCTGGTCTCGGCCGCCACCACATTTGCCGATGCCGGCCTGACCGATACCCGGCGCGCGCTGGGGCTTGGGCTGTCGACGCTGTTCGGCACGCTCAAGCTTTACGAATCCGAGCGGCTCTATGCCGGGCTGCCGCCCGAGGAACCGTTCCCGCCAGGACACAAGAACCGCGCCGCGCTGCCGCTGGACATGGATGCCTTCGCCTTGCGCACAGGAGATGCCGATATCACCGTGCTGGGCCGGCTGTGGTCCGCCGCCCAGGCAGAACCGGTGATGCGCCCGCTGGCGACGCGCCTTCTGACGGCGCTGATCGACACCCGCGGCACCGCCTTCGGTCGGCTGATGACGATGCGCGCGACGGCGCCCAAACCGCGCTGAACCGACCGCCCGGACGGTAGAACGCAAGGTCGCCAAGGCACGGATTACCGTTTCCATTGACCAAACGCATAAAATTCCCTATGAGGCCCCATCCTGCCGTCATGGGGCACTCCCAGGGTCATCCGGGCCTGGCAGGCTTTCCAGACGCGCGGGCCAAGATCAGAGTCCGCATAACAGCGGATATCCATGACCACGTTCAGCGACCTGAATCTCAATCCCAAAGTTCTCAAAGCCATCGAAGAGGCCGGTTATGTGACGCCGACGCCGATTCAGGCCGGGGCCATTCCCCCTGCGCTTGAAGGCAAGGACGTGCTGGGCATCGCCCAGACCGGCACCGGCAAGACCGCCAGCTTTACCCTTCCGATGATCACCAAGCTGGCCCGTGGCCGCGCCCGTGCACGGATGCCGCGCAGCCTGGTGCTGTGCCCCACGCGCGAACTGGCTGCCCAGGTGGCCGAGAACTTCGACACCTATGCCAAGCACGTCAAGCTGACCAAGGCGCTGCTGATCGGCGGCGTCAGCTTCAAGGAGCAGGACACCGCCATCGACAAGGGCGTCGACGTGCTGATCGC
>JAGRMT010000085.1:8644-9568 GCA_020441125.1 Roseivivax sp. | reverse complement strand
AGATCATCGAGGAACACGGCGGCACGCTGGGGCTGGACAACGCCCCGGTATTCGAAGGCTCCAGCCATGCCGGCGCGATGGCACTGGTGCGGCTGCCGCTTAGCCCGGCCGCTGCACGCAAGACGAATTTGGAAGAAATACAATAGGAAACGAGGCAACACCCATGAGCGATATTCTGATCGTCGACGATGAACGCGACATCCGCGAACTGATCGGGGACATCCTGGAGGACGAGGGCTATACCACGCGTCTGGCCGGGACCTCTTCCGATGCGAT
Source organism: Roseivivax sp. (assembly GCA_020441125.1). Taxonomy (GTDB): domain Bacteria; phylum Pseudomonadota; class Alphaproteobacteria; order Rhodobacterales; family Rhodobacteraceae; genus Mesobacterium_A. Next base: position 9,292 of record JAGRMT010000085.1, on the reverse strand, counting down.
GGCCGAGATCAACGCCGAAGCGCCGGCCCTGCTGATCCTCGACATCTGGCTGAAGGACAGCAAGATGGACGGGATCGACATCCTCAAATGCGTCAAGCGCGACAATCCCGATGTGCCCGTGGTGATCATTTCCGGCCATGGCAACATCGAGATCGCCGTCGCCGCGATCAAGCAGGGCGCCTACGACTTCATCGAGAAGCCGTTCAACATCGACCAGTTGCTGGTGGTGATCCGCCGCGCGATGGAAACCAGCCGGCTGCGCCGCGAGAACCAGAAGCTGCGCCGCCGCGAGACCAAGACCGCCACGATGATCGGAGAAAGCGCCTCGTTCCGCGCACTGGTCGGACAGCTGGACAAGGTGACCAAGTCTAACGGCCGGGTGATGCTGACCGGCCCGGCGGGCTGCGGCAAGGAGGTGGCGGCGCGTTACATCCATGCCCATTCCGGCCGAGCCGACGCACCGTTCGTGACGGTCAACTGCGCCGGGGTCGAGCCCGACAGCATGGAAGAGGTGCTGTTCGGCCGCGAGACCGCCGACCGTGGCGTGGAACCTGGCCTGCTGGAGCAGGCCCATGGCGGGGTGATCTACTTCGACGAGGTTGCCGACATGCCGCTGGGCACCCAGTCCAAGATCCTGCGCGTGCTGGT
>JAGRMT010000085.1:0-8506 GCA_020441125.1 Roseivivax sp. | reverse complement strand
AACGTGGTGCCCATTGCCGTGCCCAGCCTGGAAGACCGTCGCGAGGATATTCCGCTGCTGGCCGGTCATTTCATCGCCGAGTTCAACAAGAGCCAGGGCCTGCCGCTGCGCACGCTGAGCGACGAGGCGGTGGCGCTGATGCAGACGATGATCTGGCCGGGAAACGTGCGCCAGCTGAAGAACCTGGTCGAGCGGGTGCTGATCCTGGGCGACGGCACCGGCGAGATCACCGCCGGCGAGCTGCCCCAGGAATCCGGCGGTGGCGGCGGCGAGGAAGGCCGTGTCGTGCTCTCTGGCACCCTGGCCACGCTGCCGCTGCGCGAGGCGCGCGAGGCGTTCGAACGCGAATACCTGCTGACCNNCAGATCAACCGCTTCGGCGGCAATATCTCGCGCACCGCCAGCTTTGTCGGGATGGAGCGCAGCGCGCTGCACCGCAAGCTGAAGTCGCTGGGTGTGGTCACCACCGCCAAGGCCGGCAGCCGCATCGCGCGGCTGGAGGACGAGGTGGAGGAAATCGACCTCTGAGCGCGGCGCGCCGCGAACCGGTCCAGCGGTGCGGCCCCGCCTGCGGCGGCGCCGCGCCGGATCTCTCGTCCCGCGGCGGTGCCGCGGGCCTCGGTGTTGCCTCCGGCGGGGGTATTTTCGGCAAGAAGAAACATCCAGCGCACTGGCAGCCGGTAACAGCGGGTTAACCAAATCCATACCAGGATTGTCGCGCGGTACAGGCTGGGGAGCCGATGACCGCGCAAGGAGAAGCCCCGCCGCCCCGGCGAAGCCCGGCACCCGGCGGCGGGGTGATTCAGCCCTGCAGGCTTCTTCTTGCCGAAAATACCCCCGCCCGAGGCGCCCGCACGGGCCGCCTTTGCCAGGCCGGGACGGGACGCGGCGGCGTCGCCGGTCGATTGACGCCACCCTCACGCTCTGCCATGCAAGGGGGCACGGACAACTGGGGCCCGAGGCGGGGCAATACGCATGAAGGTCATCATTTGCGGTGCGGGGCAGGTGGGCTGGCAGATCGCCCGGCACCTGTCGGGTGAAGCGAACGACGTCACCGTCGTGGACAACAACCCCGATCTGGTACGCCGCGCCACGGAATCGCTCGATGTGCAGGGGATCGCGGGGTTTGCCTCGTATCCGGACGTTCTGGAGCAGGCCGGCGCGCGCGACGCCGACATGATCATCGCCGCCACCTATTCGGACGAGGTCAACATGGTGACCTGCCAGGTGGCGCATTCGATCTTTGCCATACCGCGCAAAGTGGCGCGGCTGCGGTCGCAGAGCTATCTGACCGCGATCTATTCCGATCTCTACCGGCGCGACCACATGCCGATCGACGTGGTGATCAGCCCCGAGCGCGAAGTGGCGGCGGCCGCGATGCAGCGGCTGTGGTCATCCTCTGCGTTTGACACCGAGGCCTTCCTCGAGGGCCAGGTGCGGCTGCTGGGCTTTACCGTCGATGACGATTGCCCGATCGTGAACACGCCGCTGCGCCAGCTGACCGACCTGTTTTCGACGCTGCGCTCTGTCGTGGTTGGCATCCGGCGCGAGGGCACGTTGTTCGCCCCGGAGGCGGGGGACCAGCTGTTCCCGGGCGACGCGGCCTATGTGATCGTGCATCGCGATGACATCACCCGGACGATGGAAGTGTTCGGCAAGCGCCAGAACAAGCTGGAGCGGGTGGTGATCATCGGTGGCGGCAATGTCGGGCGGATGGTGGCGCATGACCTGGAGACCGGGCGCAACCGCGTGCGGGTTCGGGTGATCGAGCGCAACCGCACCCGCGCCGAGCAGGCGGCCGAGGCGCTGGAGCGGACCATCGTGCTGCATGGCGACGGGCTCGATGCCTCGTTGCTGGCAGAGGCCAATATCGACCGGGCCGACGCGGTGCTCTGCGTGACGGATGACGACAAGGTCAACATGCTGGCAGCGGTGCGCGCCAAGGCAGAGGGCTGTCCGATGGCGATCGCGCTGGTCAACGATCCGACGCTGGTGCCGTTGATGGAGCCCCTGGGCATCGACGCCTATATCAACCCGCGCAGCACGACTGTCAGCTCGATCCTGCGGCACATCCGGCTGGGCCGGGTGCGTGCCGTGTATTCGATCGGCGATGCCGAGGCCGAGGTGATCGAGGCAGAGGTTCTGTCGACATCGCCGCTGGCCGGGCAACGTATCCGCGACATCGCCTTCCCCGAAGGCGTGCTGGTCGGGGCGATCAAGAAACAGGGGCAGGTGGTCAAGCCCACCGGCTCTCTGATCATCGACGAGGGGGATATCGTGGTGCTGTTCGCGCTGGCCGGGGATGTGCGCGAGGTGGAGCGTCTGCTCCAGGTGTCCATCGACTTCTTCTGAGCCATGCGCGCGCTGCTGACCCTGCCCCTGTTCCTGCTGCTGACGGGCATCTGCTGCGCCATGATGCTGGTTCCGGCGGTGCTGGCGCTGTCGCTGGAGGCGTTTCACGATGCGCGGGCCTTTTTCTATTCGGCGGTGCTGGGGCTGATCCTGACCGGGTTTTTCGGTCTGGCGGTGGGCGGGCGGCCACACAACCGCAACTCGATGAGCCAGCTGCGTGCGCTGCTGGGCGCCTTCGTGGTGCTGCCGGTGTTCCTGGCGGTGCCATTCTTCGAGGCGGTGCGTACCACGACCTTTCTGAACGCCTATTTCGAGATGGTCTCGGCGCTGACCACCACCGGTGCCACGCTGTTCGATCCGCAGCGCCTGACCGAGGCCCAGCACCTGTGGCGGGCGCAGGTGGGCTGGATGGGCGGGCTGCTGATCTGGGTGGCCTCGGCGGCGATCCTGGCGCCGCTGGCGCTGGGCGGGTTCGAGGTGACCTCGCTGGCCGAGCCGGGGCAGGGCCCCACCGGCAGCGCCGCCGCCGACCGCACCGACCCGGCGCGCCGGGTGCTGCGCGCCACGCAGGTGCTGGCGCCGGTCTATGTGGTGCTGACGCTGATCCTGTGGCTGCTGCTGATGATCTGCGGCGATACGCCTTTCGTTGCGATCTCCCATGCGATGTCGACCATGGCGACATCGGGCATCTCGCCGGTGGGCGGTATCCAGAACGGAACGGCCGGGATCGCCGGAGAGATGGTGATCTTCTGCTTCATGTTCTTCGCCTTGTCGCGGCTGACCTTTTCGGGCGACACCGCGGGCGCGGCGCGCACCGGGCTGCGCACCGACCCCGAGTTCCGCATGGGGCTGATCATCGTCATCGGCGTGCCGGTGCTGCTGTTCCTGCGCCACTGGGTTGCCGCCTTCGAGGTTGGCGACAAGGAGAACATCTGGGCCGGCATCCGGTCGCTTTGGGGCGGGATGTTCACCGTGCTGTCCTTTCTCAGCACCACCGGCTTTGAAAGCGTCGACTGGGTCGATGTGCGGCTCTGGTCCGGGTTGGAAACGCCGGGCATGATCCTGATGGGCCTGGCGCTGATCGGGGGCGGCGTTGCCACCACCGCCGGCGGGGTCAAGCTGATGCGGGTCTACGCCCTTTACCTGAACGGCGCGCGCGAGATCGAGCGGCTGATTCACCCCAGCTCGGTCGGACATGCGTCCGAGGCGCTTCGGCGAATCCGGCGCGAGGGCGCGTTCATTGCCTGGGTCTTCTTCATGCTGGTGGCGATGACAATCGCCGGGGTAACGACGATCCTGGGACTGCTGGACGTGGAGTTTACCCGCTCTGTGCTACTTGCGGTTGCGTCCCTGTGCAACACGGGGCCGCTGATCACTGCCGCTGCGGAAACCCCGATCGACCTGATCGCGCAGACGGCGCCGGTCAAGGCCGTGTTGATGGCGGCGATGATTCTCGGACGACTGGAAATGTTGGCGATTGTTGTGATGCTGACGCCCGATGCGTGGCGGGATGCCTGAAACGGTGCATTATCGTCGGGAACAGCCTTGATTTTGCACTGGTAAACATTTTTTTGCCGTTCCATACTCGCGCAGAGACGAGGGCTTACCGGTATCGGTAAAGAGAATAAAAAAAGGCTTTTTCCATGGCATCTGACCGCCAGAACTTGCAGGACGCGTTCCTGAACCATGTTCGCAAAACCAAGGTTCCTGTCACCGTATTCCTGATCAACGGCGTCAAATTGCAGGGCGTCATCACTTGGTTTGACAATTTCTGCGTGCTTTTGCGCCGCGATGGCCAGTCGCAGCTTGTCTACAAGCATGCCATCTCGACCATCATGCCCTCGCAGCCGATCAACCTTTACGACGGCGAAGACAAAGATTGACCGACACGCTGCCGCGGCAGACCCGGGCCTGGGTGCTGCACCCGGATCTGACGGCTGACCGCGGCCGCCGCGATTCCGGCCCCGCGCTGGAAGAGGCCGTGTCTCTGGCCGCTGCCCTGCCGTCGCTTGAGGTGGTTGGCGCGGGCGTGGTGCGCCTGGCCAAGCCTGTGCCGGGCACCTTGTTTGGCTCTGGCAAGATCGAAGAGCTGAAGGCCGCCTTCGAGGCCGCCGAAGTGGAACTGGTGTTGGTCGATGGGCCGGTCACCCCGGTTCAGCAGCGCAATCTCGAAAAAGCCTGGGGCGTCAAGCTGCTGGACCGCACCGGGTTGATCCTGGAAATCTTCAGTGACCGCGCCGCCACCCGCGAGGGCGTGCTGCAGGTCGAAATGGCCGCGCTGAGCTATCAGCGCACCCGGCTGGTGCGCGCCTGGACCCACCTCGAGCGCCAGCGCGGCGGGCTGGGGTTTGTGGGCGGTCCGGGTGAGACACAGATCGAGGCAGACCGCCGTGCCATCGACGACCAACTGGTTCGGCTGAAGCGCCAGCTGGACAAGGTTGTGAAAACCCGCGAGCTGCACCGCAAAGCGCGCGCCAAGGTGCCGTTCCCCATCGTGGCGCTGGTCGGTTATACCAACGCCGGCAAATCGACGCTGTTCAACCGCCTGACCGGGGCCGAGGTCCTGGCCAAGGACATGCTTTTTGCGACGCTTGACCCGACGATGCGCGCGGTGCGCCTGCCGACCGGGCCAGAGATCATCCTGTCGGACACGGTGGGCTTTATCTCGGACCTGCCGACCGAGCTTGTCGCGGCTTTCCGCGCCACGCTGGAAGAGGTCCTGGCCGCCGATGTGGTGGTGCATGTGCGTGACATCTCGCACCCCGAAACCGCGATGCAGGCCGCCAATGTCGAGGACATCCTCGAAGAACTGGGGGTCAGCGAGGGCACGCCGCGGCTTGAGGTCTGGAACAAGATCGACCGGTTGCCCGAGGACATGCGCGAGGCCGCGCTGGCCCGTGCCGGTCGTGATCCGGGGCTGATCCCACTGTCGGCGCTGACCGGGCAGGGGATGGACGGCTTTCTGGCCGCACTGACCGAGGCTCTGGGCGCCGGGCTGCGCGAAGACGAGATCATGCTGGGCTTTGACGACGGGCGACGGCGCGCCTGGCTGTTCGAACGCGGCCTGGTTCAGTCCGAGGTCCAGACAGAGAAGGGCTATCGGCTGACCGTGCGCTGGGGCACCCGCGAGCGCGATCAGTTCGCCGCGATTCCCGCCGCCTGAAGCCTGGCGCATCGCGCGCCCGGCAGGTTTGGGCCTATACGGTGAACAGAAACGCCTGCTGCGGCACGTATTCGTAGAAACTCTGCGTGGTCTGAACCAGCGTGTCGATAGGAAGCGGCACGGCAAAGGACTGGCCCGAGTCATACAGGCTGGTGCCGCCCAGGCCCTTGCCGCCATTGGCCAGGATGGTGGTATCCACCCAGCCGACATCGTCGCTGCGCCCGGCCCACAGCATGAAGCTGCCCGACAGCGGCTGATTGTAAATCAGCTGGATTGTGTCGGCATCGACGATGGACGCGCTGAGGATCGAACCGGAATGCGAGTAACCATTGGTGCGATAGATGTCGAAGCCGAAATTGGGCGGCGGTGACAGGAAGCCTTGCGCCGCATCGTACAGCGCGCCGCCATCGGTCAGCGCACCCTGAACGCCCGAGAAATCGACATTCAGCACGCCCGGGCTGACCTGGGTCACCGCGCTGATCGCGATCGGATCGACAGGCGCGCCGTTCATCGCGGCGGCGATCTTGTACCCGACCTCTGTGCCCAACAGGTAATAGCCTTCGCCGCTCAGATGCGGGTTGACGATGTTCGAGTTCGGGTAGCTGGCATTGAACACGAATTCCGATGCGCCAAAGAAGATGTCCGGATCCATCAGCACGGCGTTGAACTGCGCTTCGGTCGTGATCTTTGCGCCATAGCCGCGGGTGACAGAGGTGAACATGCGCGCGTCGAAACTCTGGCCGAAAATCGCCTGCACGGCGGTTTCCAACTCGTTCTGATGCGCCATCAGATCGGCCTGGTATTGCGTGTTGGACACGTCGGACTGGCCCTGAAGCCAGGAAACCTCGATCACCGGGTCGATGGTATAGCCATTGGCCAGCGCATAGTCGCGCGCCAGGATCAGCTGCGAAAGCAGGTCGCCGAAGTAATTGGTGCGCACCGAGTCGATGGATTGCCCGCCGGCGCCGTAATGGATCGACAGGAAATCGACGTTGGGGAAAGCCTGCGCCAGCACGTTCATGCTGCCGGTCGCCGGAGATTCCTGGTCGGTTTCGACCAGTGGCGTGAAACCGTGGAACGTGCTGGCATCAAAGCTGCGATCTTCCCAGCCGCGGCTGCCGTTGCGCGGATCGTCGTAATTCAGCATCAGCGCGTTGGGGTGGTTCGGCTGGTCGTTGACCCAATCGCGCCCGCCGGCCCCGACAGACAGCGACTGCCCGCCCCAGACGACGATCTTCAACACCGTGTTGCTGCCACCGGTCGCCCCGGTGCCGCCCGTGCCGCCGGTCGCCCCGGTGCCGCCCGTGCCGCCGGTAGACCCGGTTCCACCCGTGCCGCCGGTGGACCCGGTGCCGCCAGTTGACCCCGTGCCGCCGGTTGATCCGGTACCGCCCGTGGACCCTGTCCCGCCGGTTCCGCCTGTGCCAGACGTTCCGCCGCCCAGGGCCGCGGCAAGGTCGTCTTTCAGAGTGATCGCGCCCTGCAACTCGGCGACAGAGACGTTGTCGACCCGGATCAGCGTGCCGTCGGTCAACCGCATGTCGACCCGGCTTGAGGTACTGGTGAAGACGGCGCCGGCCATGTCAGCGGCGCTGCGGAACACCAGCTGATCTGCATTCGGATCGAAATCGGCCAGACGCACGATCTCGTCGCCCAAGCCAACTTCGAACGCATCGGCGCCGGCGCCACCGCGGATATAGAAATCCGGCCCGGCCGCGGCGATGATGTAATCCTGTCCTGCGGTGCCAGAGATGTTGTCGCGGCCCGATGTGCCCTGGATCACGTTGTAATGCGCCGCAATTACTTGGTCAGCCGTCCCGCCGGTGCTGCCCGTGCCGCCCGTTGATCCCGTGCCACCTGTTGACCCGGTGCCGCCTGTCGATCCGGTGCCGCCCGTGCTGCCAGTGCCGCCGGTCGATCCTGTGCCGCCCGTCTCCCCGGTCGGCGAGACGCCAAGCGCGGTCAGAAAGTCCGAATACACCTGCGCACCGCCGGTTGTACGCAGCCAAGAGGTGTCGGGCATGGTCGACAGGTTATGCCCCTTGAACACCAGCCGCGCGCCGCCCAGCTCCAGCGTCAGCTTGTCGCCTGAAGCGCCCAGCGTTTCGTAGATCCGGATATCGGATGGCAGCACGTCCTGCGTCAGCTGAACGATGTCGCGCAGCGGGTCGAAATCGACCACCTGGTCGACCCCGCTTTGCGCCCCGAACAGGATGGTATCGCGCCCGCCACCCGTGACCACGAAATAGTCCGTGCCCGCGCCGGCATAGATCGTGTCGTCGCCATTCTTGGTGACGATGCGTTCGTTGCCGTCGCTGCCCAGCACGGCATCGCCGCTGCTGTCGGCGGACACGAATTTCTGGTCTGTGGTCAGGATGGCGTTTGTCATGGCAATCAAATTTAACAATAACAGGTAAATAAACAGTTCACCCTAAAAGACCATGGGCAGTCGCTCGGGTAAACGGGCGAAACAGGAAACAATTTGATATTACGTCATTTTTTGTGCACTGGCTGTCACGGAAATGTCATATTTGAAATAACCCTTTCATTCGACGTGAAAAAATCGGTCTCAACAGGTGTTGCAGACCCTCCTGATCCTGTTTGGCGTCAGAGAACAATCGGGCCTGTTGCTGTCCCTTGCCCCGGGGCGGGCTTCCCGATAGTCATGACCAAACCCGAAAGAGGACCCGAGAATGGCGGAAGACCTGATCAACAGCTTCATGACCGGCCCCGATGAAAAGGGCCGTTTTGGCATCTATGGCGGGCGCTTCGTGTCCGAAACCTTGATGCCGCTGATCCTGGAACTGGAAGAGCAGTATGAGCGCGCCAAGACCGACCCCGATTTTTGGGCCGAGATGGAGTTCTTGTGGAAGCACTACGTCGGCCGGCCCAGCCCGCTCTACTTCGCCGAGCGGCTGACCGAGCGTCTGGGCGGCGCCAAGGTCTATTTTAAGCGCGACGAGCTGAACCACACCGGCGCGCACAAGATCAA
>JAGRMT010000009.1 GCA_020441125.1 Roseivivax sp. | reverse complement strand
CGCCAGATTTCCTCGCCGATGCCGAAGAAGTCCGTCACCGGGGCCAGTTGGGCCACCAGCGCGGCATCCAGCGCGCCTTCGGCGACCACCGGCAGCTCGATCATCTGCGACCACCATTCGAAAAGTTCAAACTCGGCCACCGCACCGGTGCCCAGAGCCGTGGTGCCGACCGGGCCGAAGCTGACGTAATCGGCGCCGGCCTCGCCCGCGCTCATGCCGTCGTGGCGCGACTGGCCGCAAAAGGCGCCGACGATCGCATCTTCGCCCAGCGCCTTGCGCGCCGCGCGGACATTGCGGGCGCCGTCGGTCAGATGCACGCCGTCCAGGCCAAGCCGCTGCGCCAGCACCAGGTGGGTGTCGATCACTAGTGCCACGTCATGGGCATGGGCCACTTCGCGCAGCGTATCGGCCGCGCGCGACAGGATGTCTTCGTCGCGGGTGGCCAGGCTCAGCCGTATGCAGGCCACGTCGAAGCTGTCCAGCACGGTGGCCAAGGTGTTTGGAAAGCTGGACAATTCCAGCGTGGGCGGGGTGATCAGGTACAGTTGCGGGTGCTCGGCGTCGGCCATGGCTGCGGCTCCGGGGCTGATATTCGGGCCGTCTTAGCGTGCCTTTCCCGCTTTGGCCATTGAGATTACGCCGGTTTCGGCGGCAACCCGGCGACGTTTTCCAGCGCCAGGGCCAGCCAGCGCGCCCGGCGGGCGTCGTCGGCAAAGCCTTCGGGCGCGATGTCGACGATTGCGGGCATCGCCCGGCCGGTCATCGCCATCACCCGCGCGTCGCCCAGGCTCAGCGCCTCGGCGCTGCGCGGCTTGCCGACGCGGTACATCGCGCCGCCCTTGTGCACGCCGCACAGCATGTGTCCGTCCTTCAGAAAGCACAGACCGCCAAACATCGGCACCTCGCGCACCGCGTCGATGCCGTCCAGATCCTGCCGCATGGTCTCGGCCATGCCCGCGTCATAGGCCATCTGCGCCTCCGCTTGCCGATGGCTCAGCATAGCAGGGCCGGGCGGCGCTTGCACCCGCCGTCCTGCGCGACTAGTCAGGCCGAAACCTCAGGAGAGCCCATGTCCAGCGACCGCCAGCCCGCCTTCGTTCTCGTCCGCCCGCAGATGGGCGAGAATATCGGTGCCGCGGCACGGGCGATGTGGAACTTCGGGCTGGACCGGATGCGTATCGTTGCGCCGCGCGACGGCTGGCCGAACCCGCGTGCCGTGGCGATGTCGAGCGGGGCAGGGCGCCTTTTGGACGATGCAATGCTGGCCCCGGACATCGCCGGCGCGATTGCCGATTGCACCTACGTCTTTGCCACCACCGCGCGCCCGCGCGGGCTGACCAAACCGGTGTTCACACCCGAGCAGGCGATGACGGTAGCGCGCGAGAAGATTGCCGCCGGCGAAAAGGTCGCGGTTCTGTTCGGACCGGAACGCGCCGGACTGGAGAACGAGGATATCGCGCTGGCCAATGCCATCGTCTCGGTGCCGGTGAACCCGGATTTCGCGTCGTTGAACCTGGGGCAATGCGTGCTGCTGACCGCCTACGAATGGCGCCGCGTCGCGGACCAGACCCCGGGCGAGGTGATGGAGATGGCCGGCTCGGACTGGGCGACCGCGGTCGAGATGGACGCGCTTTATGCCCATTACGAGGAACGCCTGGACGCGGCCGGCTTCTTCTTTCCCGAAACCAAGGCGCCGGGGATGAAGCTGAACCTGCGCAACCTGTTTTCGCGCCTGCCGCTGACGCGGGCGGATGTGCAGATGCTGCATGGCATCATGCGGCAGATGGTGCGCTGGAAAGACCGGTCGTAGGTTCGGGGCGGCAGGGCTTTGGGTGTCATTGGCGCCACCGTGTAGGGTGGGTTTCCAACCCACCACGTCTCCCCGCTATCTGGACCTCCCCGCCCCATCGCCCTAGTGTCCGCCGCAAGCAAACGACGGGTGACGGCAGATGAGCGCCAAGCGCAGCATTTTCGAAGAAGTGGGAACCGAACAGAAGCCCAGGGAGACACCCAAGGGCGGGATGATCGACCAGGGCCGCCGCGGTGCGCGCGGCGCCATACGCGCCTGGCTGATGGCACTGTTCGCGCTGGTGGTGGCAATGATCCTGGTTGGCGGGCTGACCCGGCTGACCGACAGCGGGCTGTCGATCACCGAGTGGAAACCCGTCACCGGGGCGATCCCGCCGATGAACGCCGCGGACTGGGACAGCGAATTCGCCAAGTACCAGACCATCCCGGAATTCCAGCTTCAGAACAAGGACATGACCCTGTCCGAGTTCAAGTCGATCTACTGGTGGGAATGGGGCCACCGGTTCCTGGGCCGCTTTGTCGGGCTGGTGTGGGCGGTCGGTTTCTTCGGCTTTCTGGCGCTCAAGAAGATCCCTCCCGGCTGGACCGGACGGCTGGCTCTGCCGGGTGTGCTGGGCGGGGTGCAGGGCGCGGTGGGCTGGTGGATGGTGTCATCCGGCCTGGGCGGAGAGATGCTCGACGTCGCATCATACCGTCTGGCCACGCACCTGGGGCTGGCCTTTGCCATCCTTGGGCTGATCGCCTGGCTGGTGTTCCAGCTGGGCCGGGCCGAGCGCGACCTGATGCAGGCCCGGCGCAACCGCGAAGGTAAACTTTTCGGCATGTCGACCGGGCTGATGCACTTCGCCTTCCTGCAGATCCTGCTGGGCGCGCTGGTGGCCGGCATTGACGCCGGGCGCACCTATAACGACTGGCCGCTGATGGCCGGGGCCTTCACGCCGCCCTATCCGTTCGAGCTGACACCGATCTGGCGCAACTTCTTCGAAAACGCCGGGCTGGTGCAGTTCATTCACCGCATGGCGGGCTACCTGCTGTTTGTCTTCGGCATCGTGGTCTGGCTGCGCGCGCGCCGTTCGCCCAATGCCGATACGCGCTTCCGCTTCAACGCCGTGCTGGCGATGCTGGTGGTCCAGATGGTGCTGGGCATCGTCACGGTGCTCTACATGGCACAGCTGCACATCGCGCTGACGCACCAGCTGGGTGCGGTGGTTCTGTTCGTGCTGATCCTGCGCGCGCGCTTTGGCGCGGGCTATCCCGTCGCCCAGTCCATCCGGGGGTAATCCATGACTGCTTTTGACGACCTGATGGGCTTTGCCCGCGAAACCGCCGCGCTGGAGCAGGTCTCTGGCCGGCTGGGCTGGGACCAGGAAACCATGATGGCCGAAGGCTCGGGCGAGCAGCGGGCCGAGGAGATGGCGGCGATGGAAGGCGTACTGCACGCCCGCCGGATCGACCCGCGCGTTGGCGATTGGTTGGCCGCCATCGACGCGGACACGCTGGACCATGCCGGCCGCGCGCAGCTGCGCCACATCCGCCGCGATTATGAGCGTGCGTCCAAGGTGCCCGCGCGGCTGGCGGCCGAGATCGCCCGCGTCACCTCGCGCGCCCAGCGCATCTGGGCCGGCGCCCGCGCGGCGGACGACGTTTCCGCCTTCACGCCCATCCTGTCCGAGGTGCTGGCCCTGCGCCGCGAAGAGGCGCAGGCGCTGGCGAACGGGGGCGACCTCTACGACGCGCTGCTGAACGACTACGAGCCCGGCGCCACGCAGGCCGAGATCGCCGCGCTCTTCGACGCCATGCGCCCGCGCCTGGTTGCCCTGCGCGCCGCGATCCTGGAAAGGCCCGAGCCCAAGGGCGTGACCGGCACGTTCGACGAAGCGGGCCAGATCGCCCTCAGCCGCGTCGTGGCGCAGGCGTTCGGCTATGACCTGAACCGGGGCCGCATCGACAAGGCGGTGCATCCCTTCAGTTCCGGCAGCGGCAACGACGTGCGCATCACCACCCGCACCAACCCGGCCGATCCGTTCAACTGCCTCTATTCCACCATCCACGAGGTTGGCCACGCCGCCTATGAACAGGGCATCGACCAGGCCTACCTGCTGACGCCGCTGGGCAAGGGCGTGTCGATGGGCGTGCACGAAAGCCAGAGCCGGATTTACGAAAACCAGCTGGGCCGCTCGCACGCCTTCACCGGATGGCTTTATGACCAGATGACGCAGACCTTCGGCGACTTCGGCATTGCCGATGCCGAGGCGTTCTATGCCGCCGTCAACCGGGTCCAGAAGGGCTATATCCGCACCGAAAGCGACGAGGTGCAGTACAACCTGCACATCATGCTGCGCTTCGATCTGGAACGGGCGATGATCGCGGGCGACCTGCTGGCTGGCGATCTGGAGGCCGCGTGGAACGACCGCTTCGCCGCCGACTTCGGCTATGGCGTCGACAAGGCGTCGAACGGCGTTCTGCAAGACGTGCACTGGTCGGTGGGCCTGTTCGGCTACTTCCCGACCTATTCGTTGGGCAACGTCTATGCCGGGTGCCTCTATCAGGCTTTGCGCCGCGCCGTGCCGGGCCTGGATGGCCAGCTGGCCAAGGGCGACACGCATCGCGCCACCGGCTGGCTGCGCACGCAGTTGCAACAGCACGGCGGTCTGCGCACCCCGCGCGAAACGATCACGTTTGCTTGCGGGGCCGAGCCTTCGGCGGGTCCGCTGCTGGGGTATCTGGAGGCGAAGTTCGGGGCGATTTACGGGTTGTAGGGGCAACAGTTCCTGGGCGCAACCTTGCGCGGAATCAAGGGCCGTAGGCCCGCCGCGCAGCACCCGACCGCCCCCCGGGCGGGCGCTTTTGCAGCCTCGTCTTGTGATCAACCGTTCAAGTACCTTGCGGCATAAAGCGCAGACCACAATCGGATGAGCGCCCACCCGCGGTCGGACGCCGCGCGGCTCCTAGCCCGCACCCCCACCATGATCGCACGCGACACCGCCGCGCCGCGTGCTAGACTGCCGCCAACGCAAGGAGCCGCCCGCATGGAACTCTTCGACAACATCCCCGAAACCGCCCTGGCCTGGCACCGCGCCGGGCGCCGCGCCGCGCTGGCCACCGTCGTTGAAACCTGGGGCTCTGCCCCGCGCCGCACCGGCTCGCAACTCGCCATCTCGGGCGATGGCGAGATCGCCGGATCGGTCTCGGGCGGCTGCGTCGAGG
>JAGRMT010000008.1:286-24881 GCA_020441125.1 Roseivivax sp. | reverse complement strand
CTGATCGAGATGCTGGCGGTGACGCTGTCGAAAAAGGCGCGTGCACGCGCAGTGCAGCTGCCCGCCTGGAACGAGGCGCTGGGCCTGCCCCGTCCGTGGGATCAGCAATGGTCGATGCGGATGCAGCAGATCCTGGCCTACGAAACCGACTTGCTGGAATACGGCGACCTGTTTGACGGCAACCCCGCCGTCGCGGCCAAGGTCGAGGCTTTGAAGGACGGCGCCCGCGCCGAGCTGGCGCAGCTCGACAGCATGGGTGGTGCCATTGGGTCCATCGAGTACATGAAGAGCCGGCTGGTCGACTCCAACGCCGAGCGGCTGAACCGGATCGAGAAGAACGAAACCGTCGTGGTCGGCGTCAACCGCTGGACCGAGGGCGAGCCTTCGCCGCTGATGGGCGAAGATGGCGGCATCATGGTGGTCGACCCCGCGGTCGAACAGGACCAGATCGCGCGCCTGGCCGAATGGCGCCGCGGCCGCGACGATGCCGCCGTCAAAGCCGCCTTGGCCGACCTGCGCGCCGCCGCCAAGGAAGGGCGCAACGTGATGGAGCCTTCCATCGTCTGCGCCAAGGCCGGCGTGACCACCGGCGAATGGGCCGCAGAAATGCGCGCCGTGTTCGGCGAATACCGCGGGCCCACCGGCGTGTCGAAATCGGTCAGCAACAAGACCGAGGGGTTGGACGACATCCGCGATGCGGTCAACGCCGTGTCTGACAAGCTGGGCCGCCGGCTGCGCTTCCTGGTTGGCAAGCCGGGCCTGGACGGCCATTCCAACGGCGCCGAGCAGATCGCCTTCCGCGCCCGCGACTGCGGCATGGAGATTGACTATGAGGGCATTCGCCTGACGCCTGAGCAGATTGTCTCGGCCGCACAGAACGGCGCGCATGTCGTCGGCCTGTCGATCCTGTCGGGCAGCCACATTCCGCTGGTCGAGGACTTGATGCAGCGGATGCGCGACGCGGGGCTGGGCCATGTGCCGGTTATCGTCGGCGGCATCATTCCCGATGATGACGCGGTACGGCTCAGGGCGATGGGCGTGGCCAAGGTCTATACGCCAAAGGATTTCGAGCTGAATGCCATCATGAAGGATATCGTCTTGCTGGTGGAACCCAAACCGGTTGCCGCTGAATAACGTCAGCCGTCGATTTTGACGCTGAATAGCATCGCCTCGCCCCGCAATTTGCGGGGCGATTTACTTTTATTTGGCAATTTCCCCTTATTGACACAAAAATTCCTATTGCCATATTTGGTCAAAAGTAAGAAATCACCGGTGAAATACGGAGGACTCGATGCAGATCGACGTGAATGCCCTGTCAAAAGAAGAGTTGCTGAAGCTCAAGAACGACATCGAAAAGGCGCTGAAAACGCTGGACACCCGCCGCAAGGCAGAGGCCAAGAAAGCCGCGGACGATGCCGCGCGCAAATTCGGCTTCTCGCTGGATGAGTTGGTCGAAGACGGCGCCAAGGGCGGTAAGGGCGTGCCGCGTTACGCCAATCCCGAAGACCCGGCACAAACCTGGACCGGGCGCGGTCGCAAGCCGAACTGGGTCAATACCTGGCTGGACCAGGGCAAGGAACTGGAAGACCTGGCCCTCTGACGCGCCATGACAATCCATATCGGCGCCAAACCGGGCGAGATCGCTGAAACCGTTCTGATGCCGGGCGATCCCTATCGCGCCCGGTGGGCGGCGGAAACCTTTCTGAAAGACACGCGCTGCGTGAACCAGGTGCGCGGGATGCTGGGCTATACCGGCACATGGAACGGCCATCCGGTCACCATTCAGGGATCTGGCATGGGAATGCCGTCCCTTTCCATTTACGCCAATGAGCTGATCCGCGATTATGGCGCGAAGACACTTATCCGCATTGGTTCCTGCGGCGGAATGCAACCACAGGTTAAAATTCGCGACATAATCCTTGCGATGACCGCCAGCACGCTTTCCACCCCGTCGCGCGGGATATTCAAGGAATTGAATTACGCGCCCTGCGCGAATTGGGAACTGCTGCATGCTGCATATGCAAAGGCTGCGGAAAAGAAAGTGGGCATTCACGTCGGCGGCATTTACTCTTCGGATGTGTTCTATGACGAACGCCCCGACCTGAATGAGCAGATGACCCGTCACGGTATCCTGGGTGTCGAGATGGAAGCGGCAGAGCTTTACACCCTGGCCGCACGCTATGGTGTCCGCGCGCTGGCGGTGCTGACCGTCTCGGATCATCTGCAAACGCACGAG
Source organism: Roseivivax sp. (assembly GCA_020441125.1). Lineage (GTDB taxonomy): Bacteria > Pseudomonadota > Alphaproteobacteria > Rhodobacterales > Rhodobacteraceae > Mesobacterium_A. The sequence goes on along the minus strand of JAGRMT010000008.1, from coordinate 22,645 downwards.
GCGCTTCCGGCCGAAGACCGCGAGCGCAGCTTTGGCGACATGGTGGAAATCGCGCTGGGCGCTGCCTTTTCCTGATCGACTGGCAATTGGGGTTTGATCCCGCGGGCAATCGCGGGTTTGGTGGGCGCACCGCAACCGGAGTGCGCCCATGCCCCATCTCGCCCCCCGTTCCTGGGTTCCCGCCGCGCCCGAGGCACGCGTTCAGACGCTGGCCGCGCAGACCGCCAGCCTGACCTCGGCCGAGATCGCCACGCGGCTGGAAACCCTGGCCGATGACAACCGTCGCATCCACGAACGGGCCTGCTTCAACCTGAACCCGGCGACCAACACGATGAACCCGCGGGCCGAGGCGCTGCTGTCGGCCGGTCTCGGCTCTCGTCCCTCGCTCGGCTATCCCGGCGACAAGTACGAGATGGGCCTGGAGGCGATCGAAGAGATCGAGGTGATCTGCGCCGAACTTGCGGCCGAAGTGTTCGGCGCCACCCATGCCGAGATCCGCGTACCCTCGGGCGCGATTGCCAATCTTTACGCCTTCATGGCGCTGGCCAAGCCGGGCGATGCCATCATCGCGCCGCCGGCCGCCATCGGTGGGCATGTCACCCATCATGGCGCGGGTTGCGCCGGTCTGTACGGGCTGACCAGCCACCCGGCACCGGTCGACGCCGACGGCTATACCGTCGATCTTGATGCGCTGCGTGCACTCGCGCGGCGTGTGCGTCCCTCGATCATCACCATCGGCGGCTCGCTCAACCTGTTCCCGCATCCGGTAGCCGAAATCCGTGCCATCGCTGACGAGGTCGGCGCGCATGTGCTGTTCGACGCCGCGCATCAATGCGGGATCATCGCCGGCAAGGCCTGGCCGGACCCGCTGGCGCAGGGCGCCCACCTGATGACGATGAGCACTTACAAAAGCCTGGGCGGACCGCCCTCGGGCCTGATCCTGACCAATGACGCGGATATCGCCCGGCGGCTGGACGCAATCGCCTTTCCCGGCATGACGGCGAATTTCGACGTGGCGAAAAGCGCCGCGCTGGCGATGACGCTGCTGGACTGGCGCGATTTCGGGCGAGACTATGCCGATGCCATGGTCGGCATGGCCCAAGCGCTGGCCCGCGCCATGGCAGACCTTGGCCTGCCGGTGTTCGCCGCCGATCGCGGCGCCACCCGCACCCACCAATTCGCGGTCGAGGCTGCCGGCTTTGGCGGCGGACAGGCAGCGTCAAGAACGCTGCGCCCAGCCGGATTTCTGGCCTGCGGGATTGGCCTGCCGGTGGCCGAGGTCAGCGGCGACATGAACGGGCTGCGCATCGGCACACCGGAACTGGTGCGCTGGGGCATGACCGCGGCCGACGCGCCCCGGCTGGCCGGGCTGATCGCCAAGGCGCTGCGCGCCAACGACCCGTCAGAGATCGCGGGCGAGGTCGCGGAATGGCGGATGGGCTTCGACACCCTGCACTTCGTCCACCGCTGACGGCCCTACGCCATGGCTGCGGTCGTAGCCGCTGACCGCGGGCATGGCCCAGCCTTGCAAGGTGCCTTCGGCCGGGGTCAGCACCTCGATCCGCAACGGGTGGCAGGCGGCGCTGTCCGAACTGTGCTCGGCCGAGCAATCGCCCCCCGGGCAGGCCGACAGCGCGCCCAAGAGGTCGATCTCGGCCAGGAAAGTCAGATGATCGCCCGGGCGCACCGGGCTGGCCTTCATGAAATATTGCCGCGTCTGCCGGTCGAAGCCGGTGCACATGAACACGTTCAGCACATCGTGAACATGCAATTCTGCCTCGTGCAGCGGCAGGCCTGTCTCGGCCGCCAGGGCGCGGGTCAGGTTGGAATGGCAGCAATGGTGATAAGGCACGCCCGACAGCAGCATCCCGGTATAAGGATCGCAGCGGGTGCCAATCACGTCATGTACCGATCCGCCATAGGGGTCGATCCCGTACCAGCCCAGGCTGTCCTCGACGATGGTCGCCATCGGCCGCATGGCCGGAAAGCAAGACCAAAGCCGATGCCCCGTAGTCACATGCGTACCATGCAGCGCCCGCGTCTTGCCCGAGAAGAAACGCTCGGCCAGGTTGCCTGCATTCCACAGGTTCAGATCGCCCACTTGCGGCCCGTCGATGCACGTTATGCGAAAGAAGCTGCCTGCCGGCACGCGGAATGTCGCCGCTTCGCGGGCGGGTGCGTCGACGGTCGCCGTCACCGTGGCACTGGCCAGCGCGCGGCGGTACAGCCCCAGGTCTGGCAGCGGCAGGGTTTCGGGCGGATAGCAGACCACCGGCGGAATGGCGCGGCGGATATCGGCATCAACAGGCTGGTCTGGCATGGCATCCCCTTCGACCGCGAAAAGGCCGGGCATTGCGCCCGGCCCGGTCTCAGGCAGCTTTGGTCTCAGAGCACCACCACGTCAAGCGGGGGGAAGCCGTTGAAGCCGACAGAGGCATAACTGGAGGTATATGCCCCGCAATTGCGGATCACGAACCGGTCGCCGCAGGCCAGGCCCAGCGGCAGGTTCACCGGCTTCTTTTCGTACAGAACATCGGCACTGTCACAGGTCGGGCCGGCCAGGATACATGGGCCGGTCGGCTCATGGTCGCGGTCGGTCAGGAACTGGTAGCGGATCGCCTCGTCCATGGTTTCGGCCAAGCCCGAGAATTTCCCGATGTCCAGGTACACCCAGCGGTGCAGATCGCTGTCGGACTTGCGCGAAACTAGCACCACTTCGGCGGCAATGGCGCCGGCCTCGCCCACCAGGCCGCGGCCCGGCTCTGCCATCACGTGCGGCACGTGGCCGAACCGGTCGTAGACCTGCCGCATCACTGCGCCGGCATAGTCGATCGGCCCGTCGATCGGATCGCCGTAATAGGCCGGGAAGCCGCCTCCGATGTTCAGCAGCGTCAAGCCAAAGCCAGCGGCGTTGGCCGCGTGCCAGATCGCGGCAACCTGGTCCAGCGTCGGCGCCCACATCTCTGCCCGGCGGGTCTGAGAGCCGACATGGAACGAAAACCCAACCGGTTCTACACCGGCGGCACGGGCATGGGCCAAGAGGTCCAGCGCCTTGTCACGCGCACAGCCGAACTTGCGCGACAGCGGCCAATCGGCCTGCGAGGCATCGACGATCAGGCGGATATAGACCTGGGCGCCCGGTGCATGGGCGGCGATCTTGTCCAGCTCTTCTTCGGCATCGGCGGCAAACAGGGTGATCCCCTGCGCATGGGCCCAGGCGATATCGGCCACTTTCTTGACCGTGTTGCCGAACGAGATGCGGCTGGCGTCGGCACCTGCCTCAAGGCACAGAGCGATCTCGGCGCGCGACGCGGCGTCGAAATTCGACCCCATCGCAACCAGCGTGCGCAGGATCGCCATCGCCGGGTTTGCCTTGACCGCATAGTGAATGCGCGCGCGGCCCAGGCCTTGCGCCAGGGCGGCATACTGGCGCGCGACGGCCTCGGTATCGAGGATCAGCGTCGGGCGCTCGAAGCGATGCGCAAGGGCATAAGCTTCGGCACGGGAAACGGATGCAAACGAGGGATCGCGGGCAGAAAGCCCGGTTACGAAAGCGTTCATGGTCATCTCCAATAGACCCGGACCCGACAGGCCCGACCAGTTCAAAGGAGACGTTACCGTCGCTACGTAACCATAGGGGCTGACCCTTACGACAGAGGCGCGTGCGTTGGCGTCTTAAGCGCGGATATTGGACTGAAATTCAGGCAATTCAACAGCTTTGACAGGCCAGTTTGGAAATTATTCCCGGTGGCGGCCCGCTGTGATCCTTGCAGCACACGGCGCAGCCGCAGGGCAGCGGCAAGACGCCCACGGAAAAACCACAACAACTTGATATATATAGAACATCTCGCACACCCGCGTCTCTGGCCGGCCCGTGCCCCCGGGCCTTGCGGCACTCTGGCCCGGCGCACCATTCTGCAACAGCGCGAAACAATTGCCCTGCTTGGCGACAAATGCCGGGCCCTGGTCCGTAGCATTGCCACTATCGTGCGCCCATGGGCCTTGCCGGCCCAGCGCGCACAGAGTTCATTGATGGAGTTTTCCCATGCAGTCCTATTCCAAGTTGCAGGTCATCCTGCACTGGCTCACCGTTCTGATCATCGCCGCGCAATTCGTGTTTCACGATGCGATCTCGGCCGCGTTTCGCGCCACGATGCGCGGGCAGGAAGCAGAGATCACCGCGATGGTTCCCGCCCATGTCTGGGGCGGCGTCATCGTTCTTCTGCTGACGCTGTGGCGCTTGTCGCTGCGCCTGACCCACGGCGCGCCCCCCTCGCCCGAACCGTCCAGCCCCGCGCGCGAGATGGTCGCCAAGCTGACTCATGTCGGCATCTACGGGCTGCTGGTGCTGCTGCCAATCAGCGGCTCGGTCGCCTGGTTCCTGGGGGTCGGCAACGCCGGCGAGGCGCACGAGATCCTCAAGACGATCCTGCTGGTGCTGGTGGTGCTGCACGTCCTGGCGGCTTTGTACCACCAGTTCGTGCTGAAAAACGGGTTGATGACCCGGATGTCGCTGCGCGGCTGAAGCAATCGCGCGGACAGCGCCCCGGCCCTGCCCGCGCCAATCTGATCTGGCTCAAGGAATACACATTCCGGATGCGATATATTTGACGAAATCGTAACTCGTCGGAGGATTGCACCATGATGCGCCTGGCAACCATGCTTTACAGCCTGATCGGAACCACGCTTGCCGGCTCGGCGGTGGTGGTCGCTCTGGTGATCGGACAAGACACGCTGATCCCCATCCTGTGGGCTGCTGCCATCGGCTTTGCCGTGGCGCTGCCGGTCAGCTACGTCGTGGCCAAGATGCTTTACGCGCTCAAGTGATCCAGCAGGCCGCGTGACGCGGCCTCGATCAGCGTCAGGGCTCCCTCGAAATCGCGGGTGAAATACGGATCAGGCACGTGGTCCATCCCGCTGTCTGGCGCAAAATCGGTGAACAAGCGCAGCTGTCCTGCCCGCGCGGCAGGGCACAGCGCCTGCAGCGCCGCCATATTCTCTGTATCCATAGCCAAGATCAGGTCGAACCGGTCGAAATCGCCCCGGCTGACCTGCCGTGCGCGCAACCCAGACAGATCGTACCCCCGGGTGGCGGCGGCGGCCTGCATCGGGCCATAGGGCGGTTTGCCCACGTGCCAGTCGCCGGTGCCGGCACTGTCGATGGTCACCGCGATCCCGCGCTCCCGCGCCATCTGACGCAGCACCCCTTCGGCCGTGGGCGAGCGGCAAATATTGCCCAAACACACAAACAGGATACGATGAGTCATACGCGGCTCCTTCCTGACAGCGTGTATACCCTTCCAAAGTGGAGACAGCCATGCGCGGAGACAAGATTGTGATCCTGACCGGCGCGGGCATATCCGCGGAATCCGGGTTGGGCACTTTCCGCGACGAGGGCGGGCTGTGGGCGCAGCACCGGATCGAGGACGTCGCTACGCCCGAGGCCTTTGCCCGCAACCCCGAACTCGTGCACCGTTTCTACAACTTGCGCCGCGCGCAGGCGGCCGAGGCAGAGCCGAACGCCGCCCACCACGCACTGACCAGGTTGCAGGCGGTATGGCCAGACGACGTGGTGATCGTCACGCAGAATGTCGACGGGCTGCACGAAAAGGCCGGCAGCGCCGCGATCCACATGCACGGCGCGCTAACGCGCGCCTTGTGTGCAAAATGTGATGCGCGCTGGGATGCGCCGGCGCAGATGTGCCGCCATGATCGCTGTCCGCACTGCGGTACAGCCGCCACCCGGCCCGACATCGTCTGGTTCGGCGAAATGCCCTATCACATGGACGAGATCGCGGCGCATCTGCAAACCTGCGCGATGTTCGTGGCAATCGGGACTTCGGGGCAGGTCTATCCGGCCGCCGGCTTTGTCCAGGAGGCGGCGCTATGCGGCGCCGCCACGGTAGAGATCAACATGCGCGACAGCGACATGTCACATGCCTTCGATACGCATCTTAAGGGGCCGGCCAGCAAGGTCGTCCCGCAATGGGTCGACCGGCTGCTGGCCAGCGCCTGATCAGTTGCCCATCTTCATTTGGCCGTGCATCGGACGGCGCTCCAGATCGACCGGGATCTCGATCGCCATTTCACCCGCTTTTTCAAAAGTCAGCGTCACCGCGACCGTCGCGCCGTGTTCCATCGGCCGCTTCAGGCCCAGGAACATCAGGTGATCGCCACCGCGTGCCAGCGCATGGCTTGCCCCGGCAGGAACGGCAAAGCCTTCCTTGACCTCAAGCATCTGCATGACGCCGTTGGCGTCTTCCTTGTGGGTGTGCAGTTCCACCCGGTCGGCGATGTCCGAGCGCGCGGCGATCAGCCGGTCGTCTTCCGGCCCGGTGTTCTCGATCACCAGGAAGGCAGCGCCCGAGGTTGCCATCGCGGTCGAGGCGCGGGCGTAGGGGTCGCTTACCTTGATTTCGGCGAATGCGGGCATGGCCAGGGTCGCGGCCATCAGCGCCGCCAGAACGGTTTTGTACGTCATCTTCGGTTTCCTGTAACGGTATTGGCTTGATTTCGTGTGAAAATCAGACCAACGCCGGCGGCCCCCGCGCCATCGCCGGCGGCGTCGCTATACCGGCGCCGCGGGTTTGGCCCACTGCCGCTTCGACCCGCACCCAGCGCAGTGCCACCTGCGGCGCGTCGAACGAGACACCGGCAGATACCATCAGCGTCAGGGCTGCATCGGGGCAGACATGCACCGGCCCGACCGGGTTGCCATTTTCGTCCAGCGTAACGGTGATCAGCCCCTGGCCGGAGCAGATCACCATGGATCCAGCCGGCCCGGGCATCCCGCGCGCAATCGCCATCTGCTGGCTGGTCGCCAGGACGGCTACCGCCAGGAGCAAGCGCAGATATGTCAGCCAACCTCGATGCATCACACCGAACATAAGCACGCACCAGCGCCGGCAAAAAGGGTCAAAAGCGCGCGGTCTGGATTGGCAGATTCCCCGCCCCCGTCCATCTGTTGCCACATTGCTGGGCGACATCGAAGCGACCTCAGATCAACCGACGCGGTGCCGACAGATGAACATGCAAACAGCCACGGTTATGGCGCCTCCTCAGCCCAGCACGCTGGAGACGATGAACCTGCCGCTGATCATGATGCGCGACATCGTGCTGAAAACGCTGTTCCGCAAGAACCTGAACACCACGCGCGCGCTGGCACAGGCGCTGTGCCTGCCCGCGACCGTCACGCAGGAACTGATCGACATCGCCCGCAGCCAGACCCTGATCGAGGCGACCGGCTCGATGGGGATCAACAACACCACCGGCGAAATGGGCTATCAGCTGACCGAGAACGGCAAGGCCCGCGCAATGGATGCGCTGGCGCAGTCCGAGTATTTCGGTGCCATGCCGGTGCCGCTGTGCGACTACGCCGCGCAGGTCAAGCGCCAGTCGATCCGCAATATCCAGGTCACCCGCGAACAGCTGGTCAACTCCATGGGTCACCTGGTTCTGCCCGACGATCTTTTGTCCAACCTCGGCCCGGCGGTCAGCGCCGGCCGCTCGATCCTGATGTACGGCCCGCCGGGCAACGGTAAATCATCCATTTCCAACGGCATCCGCAGCGCACTGGGCGACAAGGTCTATATTCCACGCGCCATCGAGTATTCGGGCCAGGTGATCACGGTCTACGATCCGATCGTGCATTCCGCCGCCGAAGGCGATGGCGACCAGGCCGGCCAATTGCGCCGCAAGTCCCGTTTCGACAGCCGCTACGTACTGTGCGAGCGGCCCACCGTGGTGACCGGGGGCGAGCTGTCGCTGTCGATGCTCGACCTGGTCTACAACCCCACCGCCCGCACCTACCAGGCGCCGCTTCAGTTGAAATCAACCGGCGGCATCTTCATCGTCGATGACCTGGGCCACCAGCAGGAACCGCCGCAATCGCTGGTCAACCGCTGGATCGTGCCGCTGGAAGAAGGGCGAGACATTCTCGCCCTGCAATCGGGCGAAAAGTTCGAAGTGCCTTTTGACACGCTGGTGATCTTCTCGACCAACTTCCACCCGAACGAAATCTTTGACCAGGCCGCGTTGCGCCAGATCTTCTTCAAGATCAAGATCGACGGACCGAACCAGGAAAACTTCCTGAAGATCTTCGCAATGGTCGCCCGCAAGAAGAAGATGCAGCTGGACGAAGCCTCGCTCGTGCATCTGCTCAAGTCGAAATACGCCACGATCAATAACGTCTATGCCAACTATCAGCCGGTCTTCCTGATCGACCAGATGATTGCCATCTGCGATTTCGAGGGCCTGCCCTACCGCATGACGCCCGAATTGGTGGACCGCGCCTGGGGCAACCTCTTCGTCAAGGACGAGATGATCGTGAAGTAACCGACAGCAAGGTCGCCGGCTTGGTCAGAATTCTATTTGTCTGCGGCAAGGCGCGAGCGCGAAGCCCGACAGCGGCCGATTTGGCGGGCAGATGCGAAGGCGTCGAAGCTGATTTCGCCGGGTTAAGCCACGATGCCGACGAACCGCTTTCGCCCGAGCAGATCGCGTGGGCCGACGTCGTGGCAGTCATGGAACGGACCCAGCTGGCCCGCCTGAACCGCATCGCAGGCTCGGCGCTGGCGCGCAAACGGGTGACCTGCCTCGACGTTCCGGACCGCTTTGCGTTCATGCAGCCCGAACTTGTCACCTTGTTGCAGGACAGGTTGAAAAGGCTGATACCGGGCTGATCGCCGCGACTCCTAACGCCCGGTCGGGTAACGCGTGATCCGGCGGATATTTCCGCTTGACGCTCGCGCTGCTTACCCTTACCCACCGCCCACGGTTCGGCGCGGTAGCTCAGTTGGTTAGAGCGAACGACTCATAATCGTTAGGTCGCGGGTTCGAGTCCCGCCCACGCCACCAAATCACCCTGACACCCGAAAACAGCTGTATTCACGCAGGTTGACTCACGCTGCTGGCCCACCAGCGTGGCTACATTGCTATGCCAGCAGGCCGCAGACGAGCAGATGGCGGCGTTACGCCAGAATGGCCAGCCCGCATCAAAGCAGGTTCGGCACCGTTGGCTATTGCGCTGGCGCGGGCCGCATCGTGGCAACCAGCTCGGCCACGGTCAGGCCGAACTTGCGCATCTGCGAACGGTTCAGGATCACCCCGTCCTGCGTCAGGTACAGCCAGTCAGTCACTGCAAGCCGATGCCCGCCCGCATCTTCGGGCAGGGTAATGACGTACTGCATGGATAATGTCGGGCCCGACACCTCGCCCTCGGCCACGCCTTCGATATCGGCGGCGGTGGCGGTAAAGCGGTTGCCCTCGCCCAGGGTCAGGTGCCACTTGCGGCTTTGCGTCCGGCCACCGGCATAACTGAACTCCTCGCTCAGCGTGCCGGTGTTGCCTGTCCACTCCCCCACCATCGTAGCCACGAACCGGCTTTCGACTCGGCCGGTCGGGCCATAGATCACCCCTTCGGAAACCATCCGCCCCGACAGATGTTCAGTCAGCACAAAGGCCGGACCTTGCCCGGCATAGTCCTGCGGTTTCTGTGCGCGAAAACTGAAAAACATCGTCTTGACCGCCGCAGCGGCCAGAACGGCCAGCAAAACCCAGGCGATCACCTTCATTCCTCCTGTTCCCGTCTTGCGCGCCCGGTGCTTGCCACGTCAGGCATGGGCCAGCTCCACCTGCACCACATCGGTGTTCTTCACCGCGAAGGAGGCGGCGCACAGTTCCAGATAATAGTACCAATTGCGGAAGAACCGGTCGTCAAAGCCGATCGCCGCGATCCGCCGATACTGCGCGCGCAGCCGTTCGGCCCAGATCCGGCAGGTACGGGCATAATCCTGGCCAAAGGCAAAGCTGGCCTCAACCTTCAGCCCGGCGGCCTGCGCCTGCTGCGCAATCACCTGATCCGACAGCAGCATCCCACCGGGGAAGACATATTGCCGGATATAGTCGGACGAGGTGCGGTATTCCTCGAATTCGTCGTCGGGCACGGTGATCGCCTGCACCACGGCGCGCCCGCCCTCGGCCAGGTTGCGCTTGAGTCCGGAAAAGTAGCTGGGCCAGTAGCGAACGCCCACCGCCTCGATCATCTCGATCGAAACGATGTTGTCATACCGGCCCGACATGTCGCGGTAATCGCACAGCCGGATATCGGCCCGGCCGTCCAGACGCGCCTCGGCATAGGCCTGTTGCGCGTGCGAGATGGTGATCCCGGTGACTGAGCGCCCCTCGGCCGAGGCCTGTTCGGCAAAGCCGCCCCAGCCGCAGCCGATTTCCAACACCCGTTCGCCCGATCCGAGGCGCGACAGGATTCGCGCATTCTTGCGGTCCTGCGCGCGGGCCAGGTCGCCGTCATCTGCGGAAAACAGTCCCGAGGAATAGGTCATCCCGTCATCCAGCCACAGGGCATAGAACTCGTTGCCCACGTCGTAATGGGCGCGAATGTTGCGGGCCGAGCCGCGCCGCGAATTTGCGCGCAGCACCGTGTCGATCAGCCTGTATTTCATCCGGTTGACCGCGCTGGCCTGTTCCAGCGCGCCCAGCCGGTGGCGGTTGCGGATCGCCAGTGCCAGAAGCGTTTCCAGGCAGGGCGTATCCCACAGCCCCTGAACATAGGTCTCGCCCAGCCCGACATGGCCTCGTGCCGCCAGAGCCGGAACCACCGCCCAGTCGCGCACGGTCATCTCGGCCTCGGGACCCGAAGTGCCAAAACGGTAGGTCGCGCCATCCGGCGTCCGAAGCGTCAGCCGGCCTTCAGCCAAATGCGCGCAGGTCGAAAGGAACTTCGACTTCAGCGCCTTGTCCGTCAATTTCATGGTCCATTCCTTGCGTCTGGAGTCGGTCGTTCAGCATCCGCACCACGCGCATGGCGCTGGCGATACCGTCTTCGTGGAAGCCGTGGCGATTATAGGCACCCGCGAACCAGGTGCGGTTCTGGCCCTGCAGCGCGCGCACTTCGTCCTGTGCGCGCACGGCCGCCGTGTCGAACACAGGGTGGGCGAAATCGACCGTGTCATAGATCGCATCCGGGGCGATTTCGGCCGTCGGGTTCAGCGTGACGAACAGCGGATCGTCTTGCGGAATGCCCTGCAACTGGTTCATCCAGTAGGTCACGCCAATCCGCCCCTGTTGCGAGCGGTAGACCCAGCTGGACCAGCAATCGCGGCGGCGCGGCATCTGCGACGGATCGCGGTGCAGCACGGCGCGGTTGCTCTGGTAGCGGATCGCGCCCAGCGCCGCCGCCTCGCGCCCGGTGGCGCCTTGCCCCAGCAGAGCCAGCGCCTGATCGCTGTGGCAGGCCAGAACGACCTCGTCGAACCGCGCGCGGTGTCCGCCGCCCGCCGTGATGGTCACGCCCAGGTCATCCCGCGTCACCGCGCGCACCGGCGCGCCCGTGCGCACCGTTGCGCCGCGCGCCTGCATCGCCGCCTGCAACCGGCGAACATATTCGATGCTGCCGCCCTGCACCGTCCACCATTGATGGGTGCGCACGCTGGACAGCAGCCCGTGGTTGCGGAAGAACCGCACCAGCGAGCGCGCCGGAAAGCGGTCGATCTCGGCCACCGGTGTGGACCAGATCGCGCCGCACATCGGCAGAAGGTAATATTCGCGGAACCAGCGGCCCAGCCGCAGTTGCTCGACCAGCTCGCCGATGGTCATCCCATCCTGTGCTGCCGCTTCCGCGCGCTGGCCGAAGCGAAAGATGTCCGCCACCATGCCATAGAACTGCGGCCGCAGCAGGTTGCGGCGCTGCGCGGTGATCGAGCGCAGCGTGTCCAGGCTGTATTCGATCCGGCCCCCGTCGATGCTGGCGCCAAAGCTCATGTGGCTTTTCATCACCGGCACGTCCAGGTCGCGGAACAACCGGGTCAGATTGGGATAGGTGGCATAGTTGAACACGATGAACCCGGTATCGACCGGCTGGTCATTGCGCCGCCCCGCCACCACTGTGCGCGCATGTCCACCCAGCCGCGGCGCCGCCTCGAAAAGGGTCACGTCATGGGATGCAGACAAGTGATAGGCCGCCGCCATGCCCGAAATGCCGCCCCCCACGATGGCCAGTTTGCGCCGGGGTCCCTGGGTCTGATCGAACATGCTGTCCTCGTCCGTTGTCTTTTACCTTCCCGATACGCCGTGCGCCGGGAGGCGGATCACAAATTAGCGCCGGACGGGCATTGATCCATCCCGCAGCGCACCACGTATAAGGTAACCATGCTGCAGCACATTCCAGCCCGCACAGTTCATGCCCGGCGCGGCGCGCTGAAGAACCGTTTTGGCTATTCGGTCGACTATGTCCTGACTGACCTGGGCGAAACGCCGCCCTGGCCGATCTCGCGCAACCGGTTCAATCTGTGGTCGCTGCACGACCGCGATCATGGCGGCCCGCGAGGCGCTGGCGTCGGGCTAAGCTGGTTCCGCGACCTGCTGCGCCAACACGGCTTTGATCCGGCCGGCGCACGCCTGCTTTTGCTGACTCAACCGCGGTATCTGTGGTTTCACTTCAACCCGGTCAGCTTCTGGATCGCAGAAGATGCGCAGGGCCCGCGTGCCTTTGTCGCCGAGGTCAACAGCACCTTCGGCCAACGGCATTGCTATTTCTGCGCGCATGACGATTTCCGCCCGATCGCACCCGGCGACGTTCTGACGGCGCGCAAGCTGATGCATGTTTCGCCGTTCCAGTCGGTGTCGGGCGAGTATCGCTTCAACCTGTCGCTGACCAGTCAGCGGGTGGATATCCGCATCGACTACCGCAACGGCGATCAAGGCGTGGTGGCCACGCTTGGCGGTCCGCGCCGGGCGGCAACAGCGACCGGGCTGATGGCCGCGGCGCTGCGCCGACCGCTGGGCGCGCTTCGGGTGCTGGCTTTGATCCACTGGCAGGCCGTCATTCTGGCGATCAAGCGCGCGCCTTTCCTGGGACGACAACCGGCGCCTGCCACGTTGCTTTCAAGCGGCAATGAAACCCCGGGGCCCCGGCCATGACCGATCTGGCCGGCCGCACCGTATGGATCATCGGCGCCAGCGAGGGGCTGGGCCGCGCGCTGGCGCAGGCACTGGACGTGCGCGGCGCACGGCTGGTGCTGTCAGCCCGCAACCAGGATCGGTTGGCCGAGCTGAGCGCCACACTCCGCGATGCCAGCCCTGTTGCCATCGACGTGCGCGACGCCGACTCGGTCCGCGAGGCGGTTCGGGCCGTGGGGCGGTTTGACCGTCTGGTCTACTGCGCTGGCGTCTATGAACCGATGAAGGCCACCGCCTGGCAGGCAGAAGCCGCCGTGGCGATGGGCGATGTCAATTTCCTGGGCGCACTGCGCGTGCTGGGCGAAACGATTCCGGCGATGGTGGCCGAAGGCCGTGGCGATATCACCCTGATCGGTTCGTTATCGGGCTATCGCGGTCTGCCGGCGGCAATCGGTTACGGCGCCAGCAAGGCGGCGCTGGTCAGCCTGGCAGAAACCATGCGCCACGATCTGAAGGGCAGCGGCGTGACCATACGTCTGGTCAACCCCGGCTTTATCCGAACCCGGCTGACCGACAAGAACAGCTTTGCCATGCCAATGTTGATGGAACCCGAGGCCGCCGCCGAGAAGGTTGTACGGGCGATGATGCGCAGACGCTTCCGCACCGATTTTCCGGCGCCGTTTTCATGGGCAATCCGCGCCTATGCGCTGTTGCCCGACTGGATAGCCCTGCGCGGCTAGGCGCCGCGCAGGACGGATCGGTTTGCCCTAAATCCGAAAGATCGGCTGCAACAGCCGCGGCACCAGTGCGCGGAACCGCAGCGGCGCATCGGTGGCGGCAAGACAGATGCAGGTTTCGCCAGCATCGGCCACCGGCGTGTGCTCCAGGGTTTCGTCCGCCACTTCCAGATCGCCCGCCGCAAACCGGCCGGTTTCGTCGGTGAAGCTGCCTTGAAGCACCAGAGTCATCTCGATCCCGTTATGGCCGTGGTCAGGCACCGCCTGCCCGGGCGGGATCGACAGCAGCCGAACCGACCCGTCGCGCGTTTCCGAAAGGATGCTTTGCCGAACACCCATGCCCAGTGTCTTCCACTGCGGCGGCTGGCCCTTCAGCAGCTCGGCCACCGGGCCGGGATAGATCCCGCGGCGCTCATAGACCGGTTCGGGCACAAAGGGCATGTCCAGCAGCGCCAGAACAGCATCGCGCGTTCCCTGGGTGACAGTTGCTTCGGGCGTGTCCTCCAGCAGGGCGCCGCCGGCGCCGTGATGCGCCTCCATCCCGGCGCGACACTCGGGACAAAGCGACACATGCGTCGCCACCACCGTGGAAAACGCCTGGGGCAGCGCCCCCGCGGCATAGGCGGCCAGCATCGCGTCGGGAACGTGATGGGTTATGGAGCTCATGGTTCAAGTGCCTTCAACTCGTGCCTCAGGCGTTCCAGGCCCAACCGGATCCGCGATTTCACCGTGCCCAGTGGCAGGCCGGTCATCGTGCTGATTTCGTGGTGGGTCAATTCGCCGAGATAGGCTTTTTCGATCATCTCGCGCTGGTCTGGCTTCAACCGTGCCAGCGCCGCTTTCAGGTGTCCGGCTTCTTGCTCGACGGCCAATATCTGGCTGGCGTCAGGCTCTGAGCCGGTGTCGTCGATCCACTCTTCGGGCAGCGGGCGTTTTTCCCGCCGCACCAGGTCGATCTGCCGATTCCGCGCGATCTGGTAGATCCACGCAGAAACCGGCGCGCGATGCGGATCGTAACTGGCCGCCTTGCGCCACACCGCCAGCATGACATCCTGCACGATTTCCTCGGCCTGATGGCTGCTGCTGCCGCTTCGCATGACAAAGCCCTTCAGACGCGGCGCGAAGTGGTCGAACAGACAGGCGAATGCCTGACGGTCGCGGCGATCCCGCACCGCCAGCATCCATTCGGTCTGCTGCGACAGTTCGGTCCTGGGATCGGACACGGGTATTCCTTCTTTCACGGCACCGCGCGGCGCGCCTGATTGGACGATCTGTATCATCATACCCGCAATACGCAGTCAGGCCACAGTTGGATCACCCCAAACCGCGGGAACGCAGCGTAAACGCAAAAATGCATCCGAAACTCAGGAAAAGATGGGCTTGACCCTACACAATTGCAATTTGCATTAATAGTTTAGGAACCGCGGATGACCGGACAGGGGAGGCAAAGGCATTGGGCAGCGACGGGAATCTTCTGTTCATAATCGCCGTCCTGCCGTTTTTGGGTGCCCTTGTTCCAGGTGTGATGATCCGGGCCGGGCGCAACGCGTGCGCCACCTTTGCGGCGGTGCCAACCGCGCTTGCCTTGATCATGCTTCTGGTCCTGGCGCCCTCGGTCATGAAGGGCGAGGTGCTGACCGCGCAGGCGTCATGGCTGCCCCAGATCGGGCTGTCGGTCAGCTTCTTTCTTGATGGTCTTGGCCTTCTGTTTGCCACGATGATCCTGGGCGTTGGCCTGTTGATCACGCTGTACGCACGGTTCTACCTGTCGGGCGAAGATCCGATGGGCCAGTTCTATACCTACCTGCTGTTGTTCCAGGGCGCGATGCTGGGCATCGTTCTGTCCGACAACATCCTGCTTTTGCTGATCTTCTGGGAACTGACCAGCCTGTCCTCCTTCCTGCTGATCGGCTACTGGAAGCACCTGCCAGAGGGCCGCCAGGGCGCACGCATGGCGCTGACCGTCACCGGCGCCGGTGGGCTGGCGATGATCGCGGGCATGTTGATCCTGGGCCAGATCGTAGGCAGCTACCAGTTGACCGACATCCTGAAGGCCGGAGATCTGATCAAGTCGTCCGAGTGGTACCTGCCGGCGCTGATCCTGATCTTGCTGGGCGCCTTCGCCAAGTCGGCGCAATTCCCGTTCCACTTCTGGCTGCCGCACGCGATGGCGGCGCCGACACCGGTGTCGGCCTACCTGCACTCTGCCACCATGGTGAAGGCCGGCGTATTCCTGATGGCGCGCATGTGGCCGGCGCTGGCGGGAACCGATGCGTGGTTCTACATCGTCGCCACCACCGGCCTGATCACCATGGTGCTGGGCGCGCTGATCGCTCTGTTCAAGGACGACCTGAAGGCGCTTCTGGCCTTTTCCACGGTCAGCCACCTGGGCCTGCTGACCATGCTGCTGGGCTTCGGCACCGAGATGGCGGCCGTGGCAGCGGTGTTCCACATCATCAATCACCTGACCTTCAAGGCCTCGCTCTTCATGATCGCCGGCGTGGTCGACCACGAGGCGCATACCCGCAACATCCACCGGCTGGGTGGGCTGCGGCACCTGATGCCCGTCACCTTCGCGCTGGGCACCATCGCGGCGCTGTCGATGGCGGGGATTCCGCTGCTGAACGGGTTCGTTTCCAAGGAAATGATGCTGGAAGAAGCGTCGCATACCGTCTGGGCCGGCGCCACCTGGGCCGTGCCAGCCCTTGCGACGCTGGGCGCGCTGCTGTCGGTGGCCTATTCCTTCCGCTTTATCGTGCATGTGTTCCTTGGGCCGGTGCGCGAGGATTATCCGCATACGCCGCACGATCCCTCGCTGGGCATGTTGATGTCCCCGGCGATCCTGGTAGCGCTGGTCATCGCCATCGGCCTTGTGCCCGCGGTGGCAGAGCCGGTTGTGGCCCTGGCGGCCAGCGCCGTGACCGGGCACGAACTGCATGGCGTGCACCTCAAGCTGTGGCACGGCGTGACCCCGGCCCTGTATATGTCCGGCGTGGCGGTGCTGGGTGGCGCGGCGCTGCTGGCGCTGCACAAGCCGCTGGACCGCAGCTGGCAATCCGCCCCCCGGCCCGAAGCCAAGGCAATCTTTGACGCATTGATCCGCGCTGCCGTCCGCCTGTCTGCGCGGGTCACCGGCTGGACCCATGACGGCACCATCAGCCGCTATATCGCGATCTTCGTCATCGCGACCATCGCTTCGGGATTGGCCGCCTATTTCGGCGGCGCCCTGGGACCGCAGACGCGGCCCATGCTGCCGGTGACGCCGCTGGCAGCGGTGGGTTGGGTGCTGGTCGTGGTGGCCACCGGGCTCGTGGTCGTGCTGCACCGCAAGCGCTTCCTGGTGCTGGTGGTGATCTCGATCATCGGGCTGATGGTCTCGGCCGGATTCGTCTACCTTTCGGCGCCCGACCTGGCGCTGACCCAGATCTCGGTCGAGACGGTAACGATCATGCTGTTGCTGGTGGCGCTGCATTTCCTGCCCAAGGAAACCCCGCTGGAAAGCAGCCGCGGCCTGCGCATCCGCGACGGCCTGATCGCCGCTGCCGCGGGCATCAGCGTGGCCGCGCTGTCCTTTGCCTTCATGATGCGCGACGTCGAGACGATCTCAGACTATCACCTGGCCAATTCCTATACCGGCGGGGGCGGCAACAACGTTGTTAACGTGATCCTGGTGGACTTCCGCGGATACGATACCTACGGCGAGATCATCGTGCTGGGTATCGCCGGGCTGATCATCTACGCCCTGATGCAACAGCTGCTGACCGGCCGTGCCGCCCGCAAGCTGCGCAACCTGACGCTGACGCCTGACCGCTCGCGCGACCGGCACCCGCTGATGATGGTCGTGGCCACCCGCGTGATGATGCCGATCGCGGTGATGGTTGGGGTCTATATCTTCCTGCGCGGGCACAACATGCCGGGCGGCGGATTTGTCGCCGGGCTGGTCATCTCGATCGCGCTGCTGATGCAGTACATGGCATCCGGCTTTGCCTGGACACAGGCGCGGCAGAAGGTGGAATACCACACGTTGATCGGCTTTGGCGTGGTCATCGCGGGGCTGACCGGCGCCGGCGCCTGGTTGGCGGGCAAACCCTTCCTGACCAGCGCCTACGGCTATGTCCACATGCCCCCGGTCGAGGAATTCGAACTGGCCACCGCCGCACTATTCGACCTCGGCGTGTTCCTGGCCGTTCTGGGGGCGGTGATGCTGATGCTCTACAGCCTGTCGCGCATCGCGCGCTATGCCGGCGAGACGGTCAACGTCGAGCCGATGGACTTCGACCCGTCCGAACCCAATGACGCCGCCGCGAAGGAGGGCCACTGACATGGAACTGATCGTGGCCAGCGCCGTGGGCGTTCTGACTGCGGGCGGGGTCTACCTGATCCTGCGCCTGCGCGCCTTTGCCGTCATCATCGGGCTGGCGCTGCTGTCCTATGCGGTGAACGTCTTTCTGTTCTCGTCCGGCGGTTTGTCGGTGAACCTGCCGCCGATCCTGTCGAAATACGGCGATGCGGCCTATACCGACCCGCTGCCGCAGGCGCTGGTGCTGACTGCCATCGTGATTTCATTCGGCATGACGGCTGTCCTGGTGATGATCGCGCTAGGCGCCTATCTCGAGGCCGACACCGACCGTATCAACATCCCGGCAGAGGATCCGGACGCCGACGGCGATGCCGATGCGGCGGAGGGGCGCGCATCATGAACCACTGGATCATTGCGCCCGTCGTTCTGCCGGCTCTGCTGGCGCCGATCATCGGCTTTGTCATGCGCCACGACATCGGTCTGGCGCGCATCTTCTCGGTGGCCGGTGCGGTGGCGCAGGCGGCAATTGCCGCCGGTCTGTTCGCCGCGGTCGCCGGCGGCGAGGTGCTGACCTACCGGCTGGGCGACTGGCCCGCGCCCTTCGGGATCGTGCTGGTGCTGGACCATCTGTCGGCGCTGATGCTGGTGCTGACGGCGGTGCTGGCGCTGATCGTGCTGGCCCATGCCATTGCCACGGGATGGGATGCGCGCGGCCAGCACTTCCACGCGCTGTACCAGTTTCAGCTGATGGGCTTGTCCGGCGCCTTCCTGACCGGCGACATTTTCAACCTGTTCGTCTTCTTCGAGGTGCTGCTGATCGCCTCTTACGGGCTTATGATTCACGGCGGCGGGCGCGACCGGCTGCGCGCCGGGTTGCAGTACGTGGTGATGAACCTGGTCGGATCGACGCTGTTCCTGTTCGCGCTGGGCGCGCTCTATGCGTCCACCGGCACGCTGAACATCGCCGATCTGGCGCAGCGGGTGCAGGCGATCGGGGTTGAAAGCTCGGGCATCGTGCGCGTGGCAACCATCCTGCTGATGATGGTCTTCGCGCTGAAAGCGGCGCTGTTCCCGGTGCAGTTCTGGCTGCCCGGCACCTATGCCAATGCCCCGGCGCCGGTGGCGGCACTGTTCGCGATCATGACCAAGGTCGGGGCCTATGCGATCATCCGCGTGCATACGGTAATCTTCGGCCCGGGGATCGAGGCCACCAGCGGCCTGGCCGAAACCTGGCTGTTTCCCGCGGCGATCGTCACCGTGGCGATCGGCGCATTGGGTGTGCTGGGCGCGCGGCGGTTGATGCCGCTGATCGCCTTCGCGGTGCTGGGCTCAGTCGGCACGATGATGCTGGCGGTCTCGGCCTTTTCGCCCAAGGCGATGTCGGCGGCGCTGTATTACCTGGTGCATTCCACCCTTGCCGCCGCGGCGCTGTTCATGGTCGCCGACCTGGTGGTGCGCCGCCGCACGAGTGACATCCTGCGGCCGCGGCCGCCGACGCTTCAGAACGGGCTTTTCGCCGCTTTGTTCTTTGCCGTGGCCATCGGCCTGGCCGGGATGCCGCCGCTGAGCGGGTTCCTGGGCAAGCTGTTGGTGCTGGACGCGCTGCGCGCGCCGGGCGACATGGCCTGGGCCTGGAGCGCGGTTCTGCTTGGCTCGCTGTTGACCATCGTCGGCTTCGCACGCGCCGGTTCTACCCTGTTCTGGAAATCCACCTCCCTGCCCGCGCCCGTCGCCACCGACGATGCCCCCCTGCCCCCGCGTGCCGGGGCGCTTGAGGTGGCGCCGTCGATGCTGGCGGTGGCGCTGCTGGCGGCGCTGGCGGTGTTTGCCGGGCCGATGGCGCGGTTCACCGATGCCACTGCCAACCAGCTGTTCGACCGGCAGGGTTACGTCACCAGCGTGCTGGGCTCCGAAGAGAAAGGCTGACCGATCATGACACGCCTGATCCCGCACCCGTTGCTAAGCGTGACGCTGACCCTGGTCTGGCTGGGGTTGGTCAACAAGGTGACCCTAGGCAACCTGATCCTGGGCGCGGTGCTGGGCGTCGCCATCCCGATGCTGACCGCCCCGTACTGGCCCAACCGCCCGACCCTGCGCCGCCCGTTCAAGGCCGTGGAATATGTTCTGATCGTGCTGTGGGATATCCTCGTGGCCAACGTCAAGGTGGCCTGGATCATCGTCACCAAGCCGAACGACCAGATCCGCTCTCACTGGCTGACGGTACCGCTTGAGCTGACGTCTCCCGAGGCGATCACAATGCTGGGCGGCACCATCACCATGACGCCGGGCACGGTTACCGCGCTGATCGCCGCCGACGGCAGCAGCCTGCTGGTCCACTGCCTGCACACCGATGACCCCGAGGCCGAGGTGGCCGGGATCAAGTCCCGCTACGAACGGCGCCTGCTGGAGATATTCCCATGATCCATGCCGCGGTGATGTTCGCGATCGGTTGCTACGCCCTGGCGTTGCTGTTCAACCTCTGGCGCATCGTCAAGGGTCCGGAACCGGCTGACCGGATCCTGGCGCTGGACACGATGGTGATCAACGTGATCGCGCTGCTGGTTCTGTATGGGATCTGGAACGGCACGGCGATCTATTACGAATCCGCGATGCTGGTGGCCATGGTCGGCTTTGTCTCTACCGTCGCCTACTGCCGCTTCATCCTGCGCGGCGATATCATCGAGTAAGAGGGAGGCACGCCATGGACCAGATCGTCGAATTCCTGATCGCCGCATTCCTGGTGGTCAGCGGCATCTTCGGGCTTGTCGGATCGTTCGGACTGATCAAGCTGAAGGACACGATGCAACGCCTGCACGCCCCGACCAAGGCCACCACGGTCGGCGTTGGCGGGGTGTTGATCGGTTCGATGCTGTATTTCGGGCTGATCAAGGGATCGCTTTCGTTTCACGAATTGCTGATCACGCTGTTTCTGTTCCTGACAGCGCCGATCACCGCGAATTTCATCGCCAAGACCTATATGGCACAGCGCGTGCGCGAAGATACGCTGCCCGAAACCGGCAGCGATTACGGCTGGGCGCTGTATAATGACCCGCCCGAACCGGCCGAGGACGCCGCCCTGCGCCACCAGTCATCGCGCAAGCCATAGCCGGCACGGCGGGTTGTCGGGTGGCAGGCTGAAGCCCGCCCGGCACCCTGCCCCGGCAGACAATCGCGATTCCACCCTTGCGGACTCGACCGGCCCGGCGTATATGCGCCTTGACAGCGGCGCGTCGGGTCTCGGTCCGAAGCACCACCGGAACATTCGACGGGCCGCGCGCCCGTTTCTTTGTTTCTGGATACCGCAACACCCATGACCGACCTGATCGCCAAAGCCGCCATTGACCGGCGCCTGGCCGAGATCGTCACCCCTGTCATCGAAGACATGGGGTTTGAACTGGTGCGCATCCGCCTGATGGGCGGCAAGACGCCCACGCTGCAAATCATGGCCGAACGGCCCGAAGGCGGGATCGAGGTGGACGAATGCGCCGAGATCTCGATCGCCGTCAGCACAGTCCTCGATGTCGAGGATCCGATCATCGACGCCTACACGCTGGAAGTCTCCAGCCCCGGCATCGACCGGCCGCTGACCCGGCTGAAGGACTTTGAGACCTACGAGGGCTACGAGGTCCGGATCGAGACCTCGGAGATGATCGACGGCCGCAAGCGCTTCAAGGGCGTTCTGGCCGGGGTCGAGGATGACGAAATCCTGATCAATGTCGATGAAGGCACGATCGGGTTGAAATTTGACTGGCTGTCGGACGCCAAGCTGGTGCTGACCGACGAGCTGATCCGCGAGATGCTGCGGGCCCGCAAGGCGGCGGGCCTGGATCCGAACGAGCTTGATGAAACAAAATTCGATGACGTCGAGGCCGAAGCGCCCGAGGAGGAGTGAGAGAGATGGCAATCACCTCAGCCAACCAGCTTGAACTGCTGCAAACCGCCGAGGCCGTCGCGCGGGAAAAGATGATCGACCCCGGCCTGGTGGTCGAGGCGATGGAAGAGTCGCTCGCCCGTGCCGCCAAGAGCCGCTACGGCAGCGAGATGGACATCCGCGTGAAGATCGACCGCAAGACCGGCCGCGCGACCTTCACCCGCGTGCGCACCGTGGTCGAGGACGAGGCGCTGGAGAACTACCAGGCCGAGATGACCGTGCAGCAGGCCAAGCAGTACATGTCCGACCCCAAGGTCGGCGACACCTTCGTGGAAGAAGTTCCGCCGGTGGAACTGGGCCGCATCGCCGCGCAGTCGGNNNNATCCTGCAAAAGGTCCGCGAGGCCGAGCGTGACCGCCAGTACGACGAGTTCAAGGACCGCGCCGGCACCATCATCAATGGTGTCGTCAAGCGCGAGGAATATGGCAACGTCATCGTCGACGTGGGCCGGGGCGAAGCCATCCTGCGCCGCAACG
>JAGRMT010000008.1:0-245 GCA_020441125.1 Roseivivax sp. | reverse complement strand
CCCGAACGACCGCATCCGCTGCTATATCAAGGATGTCCGGCGCGAGACGCGCGGCCCGCAGATCTTCCTGTCGCGCACCGCGCCCGAGTTCATGGCCGAGCTGTTCAAGATGGAAGTGCCCGAGATCTACGAGGGCGTCATCGAGATCAAGGCTGTCGCCCGCGACCCGGGCAGCCGCGCCAAGATCGCCGTGGTGTCCTATGACAACGGTATCGACCCTGTCGGCGCCTGCGTCGGTATGCGCG
>JAGRMT010000084.1 GCA_020441125.1 Roseivivax sp. | reverse complement strand
TGGCCGAGAATGCGATGGTGAAGAAAAGCGCGGTATCCAGCGCCGAACCGATCAGCGTGCTGATCAGCGGCGCGCGCCACCACTGGCCGCCACGGAACCGGTCGAACACCGTCACGTCGGTCATCTGCGCCGCAAGGAAAGCAATGCCTGACCCGACCGCGACGCGCAGCGGCACCGCGGCATAGGTATAGCCGTCGCCCTGCAGCATGATCTGGCTGCCGATCAGCGAACAGATCACGCCGGTGACAAAACCGGCCAGAACCACGCGCCGCGCGGCGGCCACGCCGTAGAAACGGTTCATCAGGTCGGTCACGAGGAACGCGAAGGGATAGGTAAAGGCGCCCCAGGTCAGCAGTCCGTCAAGGATCAGGAACTGCACCAGAACGTTGGAGGCCACGACGATCGCGGCCATGGCGATGACGCCAGGAAGAAACTTGCCGGTCATGAGATACCCGTTTTAGCAAGGTTGCGGGGACTTGGCCCCCGACCTTTCGGGGACGCGCCCAAATAGGGCAGCGCGCCGCTTCGCGCAAGTCATTCCGTGACGGCGAACTCTACGAATTGGGTGCTTTGGAACCGGCGGAAGTTGTCGTCAGAGATCATCGTCAGCCGGATCGCCCCCGACCCGTCGCGCCACACCCCCAGCCCTTCGAGGTTGTCGAATTCGCGCAGCGTCGATTGCACCAGCACCCGCCCGGGCCCAAGGTCGCCCCCGGTCATCGCGAAGGACCGCACCCGCGTGCGGAAGCCGAACCCGTCAAACGCGCGTTCCAGCAGGTACAGCCGGCCGTCCGGACCGATATCCATGCCCACTGCCAGAAAACCGCCGCTGCGCGGGATCGTGAAGGCGACATCCCATTGCCCCTCGCGATAGCGGTAAACCGGGAAGGCTTGGTTCAGTTTCCCGGACTTTTCCGGCAGGGTGTACAGCACGCCCTGCGCATCTGCCGCCAGCGCCTCGAGCGAGGCATTGGTTTCCAGCGCGGCGAAGTCAGGATGCTGCGGCAGCTCAACCGATCGCTTGGGGCCGTCGAACATCAGCACCTTGTGGATGCCCTCGAAGGACACGGCAAAACGGCCATCAGGCAGCGCGGCCAGCCCTTCGGCATCGCGCACCTCGTTGCGCCAGATGGCGATGCCATCTGGGCCGATCAGCTCTTGCAGCCTGCCGTTTTCCACCCCGGCGATGCGGCCGTCCTGGCGGTTGAAGCGCCCCTCGATCGTCAGCCCCTGGTCGGTGATCGCGCGAAAGCTGGCGCCGTCGCTGCTGACCTCCAGCCCCGAAAACCCGCCAAAGGAGCGTTGCCGGTCCTTCCAGGTGTAGGTTCCCAGATAACGGGCGGCGGGTTGCTCGGCGGCACCGGCACAAGCTGCCAGTGCCAATGCCAGCAGCGCGCTCAGCGCGCGGACAGAACGGTTTCGCATTGCGCGGGCAGGTCGGCCAAGGTCAGTTCGCGTCGGGGCTGCGGCTTGGGCGCGTTGGGATCGGGCGGCGGCGGGTTGAGGATGTCGTTCACCCATTTCTGCGCATCGGCGCAGCCGTCGCCCGGCGGCGGCGCGTCCTGGTCGGAACAGCCGACGGCGCCGCTGGGGCAGTTCAGCCGGACGTGAAAATGGTAGTGATGGCCATACCACGGCCTGATCTTGCGCAACCAGGCGCGGTCGCCCTTTTCCATGTCGCACATCGCCACCTTGGCGCCGGGGAAGACGAAGATCCGCGCGACGCGCGGATCCTGCGCGGCGGCCTTCATCAGCTCCATATGCTGGCGGGTCCAGTTTTCATTGGTGTAGGCGCCGTTGGCTCGCCGCAGCGAGATCGACGAGATATTCTCGCGCTCGGCCCTCGACAGGTTCAGCCGCTGTGGCGGCAGCATCCAGATGTCGGCATCCAGCCCGATCTGATGGCTTGCGTGTCCGGTCAGCATTGGCCCGCCGCGCGGCTGGGACATGTCGCCAACGTAGATGCCCCGCCAGCCCGGCAGGGTCGCTGCCTTGCGCGACAGATCCTGCACAAAGCTGACCAATTCGGGATGGCCCCAGTTGCGGTTGCGGCTCAGCCGCATCGCCTGCCAGGTTGGGCCGGTTTCGGGCAACTGCGCCGCCCCGGCCAGGCACCCGCGTGCATAGCTGCCGAAAGAGGAGGGCGTCTGCGCGGTGGGGCCGGCTTCGGCCCCAAACAGGTGCTTTGCGATCTTGCCGCTCAGCGCGCTGGCGGTGCGGGTCACCGCATCGGCGGTGCTGCGCGTGGTCGACGGCGCGCCGCCGCAGGCAGCAAGCGCCAGGACCAGGGACAGGCTCAGGAAGGTGCGGACCATACTGCTCGATCTCCGTCGGGTTTGACCCAGACTAGCAGAAGCAGTCCCAACAGGAAAAGGAAGATCACCGGAAGAAAGCCCAGCTGGTTGCTGTGCGTCGCCAAAGTGAACACCGTGATCAGCCCCGGTGCAAGAAAGGCCGTGGCCTTGCCGGTCAGCGCGAACAGCCCGAACGCTTCGGCCGGGTGGTCGGGATCGGTGTGCCGCACCATCAGCGAACGCGAAGCAGAGTACATCGCGCCGCCGGCGCCGCCGATGATCGCACCGCAGATGTAGAAGATGATGTCGGGCATCCGCGATCCCTCGGCCATGGCGATGCCAAAGATCGACTGCCGCGACATGCCGACGATGATGCAGCCAACCACGATCAGCGCCAGGATGCAGGCGGTGATCACCGGCTTGGGGCCCATCCGCTGATCGGCGATGCCGCCGATCCAGCTCAGCACCGCGGCGGCTATGGCGGCGATCACGCCGAATACCCCCACCTCGACCACTTCCCAGCCCAGCACCAGCTTGGCGTAGATGCCGCCATAGCTGTACATCGCCGTTAGCGCGTCGCGGTACAGCATCGAGGCAATCAGGAACCAGAACAACGACCGGCGCTGCACTGTCTGGCGCAGGGTCTGGCCCAGGTCTCGCAGCACCGTGCCCATGCCGGGCCGGGCGCGCTTCTCGGTTGGATCGTCGCGCACGTAAAGGAAGAACGGGATCATGAACACCGCGAACCACAGCCCGATCACCGGCCCGACGGATCGCGTGCCTTCGCGCATTTCCGGATCCAGGCCGAAGGCCGGCGGGTTGCCCAGCAGCGTCACGCCCTTGTCGTTCTCTGCCAGCAGCAGCAGCATCAGGAACAGCGACAGCACCCCGCCCCAATAGCCAAACGCGGTGGCCCCGCCGCTGATCCGCCCCACCTCGTCAGCCGTTCCCAGCGAGGGCAGGATCGCGTTGTTCAGGTTGAACGCCGATTCAGAGGCGGTATAGCCCACCCAGAAGGCAATCAGCGCCATCATCAGCCCGGTACCGTCAGGCAGCAGCCCCCACAACATGAAGGCGCAGATCACGCCGATGGCGGTGAATGCATAGAACCAAGGCGCCTTGCGGCCCGAGGCATCGGCCCAGGCACCCAATACCGGCGCCGACAGCGCGATGAACAGGCCCGAAACGGTCTGTGCGCTGGACCATAGCCCCTGCGCCTGGGCGTTAGCATCGTCCGTGCTCATCCCCGTTCCGGCAAAGTGGTCGGCGGCAACAGAGGCGAAGTATGGGGCGAAGATGAATGTCAGGCCAAGTGTGGCATAAGGCTGTTGCGCCCAGTCAAAGAACATCCACCCGCGAATGCGTTTTTTCTGCAGTGTCGACATGTCATCCCCCCGTTGCCGGGATCAAACCCGGAAAGCCTGGGGGTGGCAACAAATCCTTTTGTTGCGGCAGGATATTTCCCGCGTCACCCTGCTGCGGTGACCGGCGGCCAGGGGCGCAGGGTCTCGGCCTCGATCCAGGCGGCGACAAAGGGCGGCGCCGGGGGCGAGGGCCGTGTATGGCCCTGCGCCGCCATCACTTGCGCCGGCGGAACGATTCCGCCCGGGCCGGTGAACGCCGCGCGATAGACCACGTGGTTGGCGCATTCGCCGCCTGCGGTCCACATCGACTGTTCCAGGTACAGGAACCGCGCATCCCAGTACACGGCCCGGCTGCGCATGGTGATCCGCTCGAACACCCGGATGCGTCGGCGGTAGCGCACCGTCGCCCCCGCCATCGTCAGCCCCCAGCCATGCCGCCGGACCGTGGCCCACAGCCCGGTGCGCATCACCAGCGGGATGCGGCCCAGATCGTAGATCGTCAGGGTGCGCCCGTTGTTCAACTCGTGCCAGATATCCAGATCCCACGGCAGGCACATGTGGTGCGAGACGTGCTCGCCCAGCACGGGCAGCGGCTTGGCCTTGCGGGCCATCGCCCAGGCCTTGGCCATGCGGATCAGGGGATACATCGGCGACTCCGTATCAATTCGCGCCATTGCTGCGCTGCGGCGACCGCAGCGTCAACCAGAACTTCGCGGCACTCTTGCCCTTCGCGGCAAGGGTGACTAGGTCTGTTGCGCGCGCCAGAAAGGGACCGGTACCGATGCAATCGCTGTTTCAGATCATCATGCTGCTGCTCAACATCGTGTGGTTCATCATCATCGCCCACGTGATCATGAGCTGGCTGATCAATTTCCAGGTGCTGAACGTGCGTCAGCAACTGGTGGCGCAGGTGTGGTACGGTCTGAACCGGATACTGGAGCCGATCTATGGCCCGATCCGCCGGATGTTGCCGCCGATGGGCGGGCTCGACCTTGCACCGCTGATTGTGCTGATCGGTGTGGCCGTGGTGCGGATCGTGCTGATCAACAACCAATACGCTTTTTACTGACAAACTCGGCGGGCCAAAACGCCGCGTGACATCAGCCGTGCTCTTGTTAACCAACCATTAGTGTGGGACTGTCAGGGAAAGAGCAGATTTAGATAAATCGCAGGTTTCCCATGCCCCGCGACCTGGGCAGCGCCGAGGCGTTGCTGAAAGAGATTTTTGGCTTCGATGCCTTCCGCCCCGGCCAGGCCGAGATTGTCGAGGCCGTCGCCCGCGGCGACAACGTGCTGGCCATCATGCCCACCGGCGGCGGCAAGTCGCTGTGCTTTCAGCTGCCCGCGCTGATCCGCGCCGGTGTCACTGTGGTCATCTCCCCGCTCATCGCGCTGATGCGCGACCAGGTGCGCGGCCTGCGCGAGGCCGGCGTTGCCGCCGGCGCGCTGACCTCGGCCAACACCGAGGAAGAAAACAACGCCGTCTGGGACGCGCTGCACGACGGCTCGCTGAAACTGCTCTACCTCGCGCCGGAACGGCTGGCCGCCACCGGCACGCAGCGGATGCTGGCGCAGGCCAATGTCTCGCTGATCGCGGTGGACGAGGCGCATTGCGTCAGTCAGTGGGGCCACGACTTCCGCCCAGACTACCTGCGCATCGGCGCGCTGCGGGCCGCGCTGGATGTGCCGCTGGCCGCGTTCACGGCCACCGCCGATGGCGAAACCCAAGAAGAGATCGTGGCGCGTCTCTTCGGAGGCGCTACGCCGCAGACCTTCCTGCGCGGCTTCGACCGGCCCAACTTGCACCTGGCGTTTCAGCCCAAGGACGGCCCGCGCCAGCAGATCCTGACCTTCGCCGCCGCCCGGCGCGGCCAGTCCGGCATCGTGTATTGCGGCACCCGAGCCAAGACCGAGACTCTGGCCCAGGCACTGCGCGCCGAAGGGCACAACGCCTGCAACTATCACGGCGGGATGGAGCCGGATGACCGCCGCACGGTCGAAGAACGCTTCGCCACCGAGGACGGGCTGATCGTGGTGGCCACCGTCGCCTTTGGCATGGGCGTGGACAAGCCCGACATCCGTTGGGTCGCCCATGCCGACCTGCCCAAGTCGATCGAGGCCTACTACCAGGAAATCGGCCGCGCCGGGCGCGACGGCGCCCCTGCCGAAACGTTGACGCTGTTCGGCCCCGATGACATCCGCCTTCGCCGCGCCCAGATCGACGAGGGGCTGGCCCCGCCCGAACGCCGCGCTGCCGACCATGGCCGGTTGAACGCCCTGCTGGGCCTGGCCGAGGCGCTGGAATGCCGCCGCAAGACATTGCTGGCCTATTTCGGCGAGGTCTGCACCGGCTGCGGCAATTGCGATCTGTGTGACGCCCCGCCCGAGGTGTTTGACGGCACCGAGGCGGTGCGCAAGGCGCTGTCGGCCGCGCTCCGCACAGGGGAAAGTTTTGGCGCCGGTCACCTGATCGACATCCTGACCGGCAATGCCACCGACAAGGTGCGCCAGCGCGGCCATGACGATCTGCCTACCTTCGCTGTGGGGCGTGACCTGTCCAAGGCGCAGTGGCAGGCCGTCTTCCGACAGATGATGGGGCGCGACCTGTTTCGCCCCGACCCCGAGCGGCACGGCGCCCTGGTGATGACCGAAGCCGCCCGCCCGCTGTTGCGAGGCGAGACAACGATCACCCTGCGCCGCGACTCGGTGAACCGGGCACAGGGTTCGGCCCGGCCGGCGGTGCGGATGCTGGTGAACGAAGAGGACGCGCCGCTTCTGTCGGCGCTGAAAGCCAAGCGCCGGGCCTTGGCCGAAGCGGCGCGGGTGCCGGCCTATGTCATCTTCCCCGACCGCACTCTGATCGAGATGGCCGAGGCGCGGCCGCAGACGCTGGACGACATGGCCCGGATCAGCGGCGTTGGCGCCAAGAAACTGGAGCGGTATGGGCGCGACTTCCTGGCGGTGATTGCCGGTCCCGCGCCCGAGATGCACCCCAGCCGGCGCAAGTTGGCCGGAGGCGAGGCCGGTGCCGTGTATGACCGGCTGATGCAGGCGCAGGCCGACCTGACCCGCGGCGCCGACGGGGTGGACAAGCCGCTGAGTTGCTCGGCCAGCCTTCTGGCCAAGGTGGCGCAGACCCGGCCCGGCGACATGAATGCGATGGAGCGCCTGCTTGGCGACCGCCGCGCCGAACGCTTCGGCGCCGCATTTCTTGACGTTCTCGCCAGAGCGTAAATGGATGGCGGCGGCGGCCGGATGGTGGGTTGAAAACCCACCCTACAGGTTGCGAGACGCGTAGGGTGGGTTTTCAACCCACCACCCCCACCATATCTTGAGCCGACCCGGACCAAGGAGCCCCCTCATGCTGATCGTCCTTTCCCCTGCCAAGCGCTTGGACTGGTCCGAGCGGACCGAGGATATGACCCAACCGGTCTTCCAGAATGACGCCAATCGCCTGGCCGCCACCATGCGCAACCAGAGCCTGAAAGACCTGCGCGCGCTAATGGACCTTTCAGGCGACCTGGCCCGGCTGAACCGGGACCGCTATCGCGCCTGGTCGGACGACCCCTTGCCTGACGATCAGCGCCCAGCCGCGCTGGCGTTTGCCGGCGACACCTACATCGGTCTGGAGGCCGGCACCCTCGACCCCGAGGAGATGGACTGGGCGCAGGATCACCTGCGCATCCTGTCGGGGCTCTACGGGTTGCTGCGCCCGCGCGACTCGATCCAGCCCTATCGGCTGGAAATGGGCAGCCGGCTGAAAACCCGGCGCGGCGCCTCGCTCTATGACTATTGGCGCGACCAGCTGGCCAAGGCGCTGAAGGCGCAGGCCGGTGAACTGGGTACGGACACACTGGTGAACTGCGCCAGCCAGGAATATTTTGGCGCGGTGCCCGAGCGGGCGCTGGGTGGGCTGCGGGTGATCCACCCTGTGTTCATGGAGGACAAGCCCGGCGGGCCAAAGATCGTCAGTGTATTTGCCAAGCAGGCGCGCGGCGCGATGGCGCGCTTCATCATCCAGCGCCGCATAACCGACCCGGCCGGGCTGGCCGATTTCGACGCTGGCGGCTACGGCTTCCGCCCGGAGCTTTCCTCACCGAACCGCCCGGTGTTCGTGCGCGCCGCCGCTTCTGCAACCTCGGCATAGCGGTCGGGAAACCGTTCTCCCAGGATGCGCTTGATCTCTGCCTTGCGGATCGGTTTGGTCAGGTAATCGTCCATTCCGGCGGCAAGGATGCCGTCGCGGTCCTCTCGCATGGCGTGCGCGGTGACGGCGACGATGGGCAGGCGCGCACCGGTTTCCGCAGCACGGATCAGCCGCGCCGCCTGCTTGCCGTCCATTCGCGGCATCGACACGTCCATGAACACCAGATCGGGCCGCAGGCGTGCGACCTCGGCCACCGCTTCCTCGCCATTGGTGGCGATGCGAAGGGTCAATCCTAGGCCATCGACCATCTTGCGGAACACCAGCTGATTGGTGGCATTGTCCTCTGCCAGCAACACGTCCAGCGGCTTCGGCTGCTGCGGCTCGGCCGACGCCGGTGCGCCCTGCGGGGGCGGCGCGGCGCGCTCGGACAGGTGGGATAGCGCGTCCAGCAGCGCGTGCCGGGTCACCGGCGCCTGCACCACACCATCAAAGCCGCATGCGGCGGCATCCGCCTGTGCCTCCGCCAGATCGGCGACTGCCCACAGCGTGGCAAGGCCCGGCATGGCTTGGCGCATGGCTGCCGCCAGTCCGGCGGGATCGTCGCCACCGGGAAAGCCCTCGATCAGCAACAGATCCGTGCCGGGCGCCGCCATCTCCAGTGCCGTGCTGCCAGTAGCCGCGGCCTGCACCGTCAGGCCCAGCAACTCGAGCGCCTGCACCGATTGCGCGCGGCTGGCCGATTGGTCGTCCACCACCAGCGCGCGGCTTATACCGCGCAAACCGCGCGCCGGCTCTGCCGTTTCAGGTTCATGGTCGGCGGGCGGCAACGCTAGGCGGATGCCGAAGCACGATCCGGTTCCCGGTTCCGAACTGATCCAGATCTCGCCCCCCATCAGCGCGATCAGCCGGCGCGAGATGGTCAGGCCCAATCCCGTGCCTTCAAAGCTGCGATTGCTGTCCAACTCGACCTGGCTGAACTCACCAAAGATCATTTCCTGCTTGTCGGCCGGGATACCGATGCCGGTATCCTCTACCCGGATGTCCAGCGCCATCTGGCCGCTGTCGTTGGCCCGGCCGGACACGCGGACCAGCACGTGCCCCTTGGCCGTGAACTTGACCGCATTGCCGATCAGGTTGGTCAATACCTGCCGGATCCGGCCCGGATCGCCCACATAGCGCCGCGCCAGGTAGGGATCGTAATCCGTGGTCAGCGCCAGCCCTTTGGCCTGCGCGCTGGGCTGCATCAGCCGTGCCACCTCCTGGATTGCGCGCTCCAGGTCAAACGGCTCAGGGTGCAGATGCACCTTGTCGGCTTCGATCTTCGAGAAATCCAGCACGTCGTTGATGATCACCAGCAGCGCCTCGCCGGACGAGCGTATGGTCTCGACATAAAGCCGCTGGTCCTCGCTCAGCGCCGTGTCGCCCAAAAGCTCGGCCATGCCCACGACGCCGTTCATCGGCGTGCGGATTTCATGGCTCATGTTCGCCAGAAAGGCCGACTTGGCGCGGTTTGCGGCTTCGGCTCGCTCCTGCGCATCGCGCAGGCGCTGTTCATTGGCCACGCTGGCGGTGATGTTGAGCACCAGCGAGACAACCTCGCCGCCGGGGCCGCGCCGGTCGATCACGCGGATATACTCGTCATTCCACAGGCGCAGCACAACCGGGTCGGGCGCTTCGGAATGCCAGCGCGACAGCATGAAGGCCCGCCAGGCGCGGGGCGACAGGTGACCCGGGTCGATGATCCCTTCCTCGGTCAACAGTTGCAGCATCCGTGAATAGCGCACGCCCGGCTGTACTTCCTCCAGTCCGTCGAACACGCTCAGGTAGGCCTGGTTGGCCATGATCATCACGTCCTGTTCGTCAAAGAAGGCGAAGCCGTCCTGGATCGTCTCGATCGTGTGCCAAAGCCGCCGCTCGACTAGCGCGATCTTCTGGTTGGCGACGGTCAGGTCGGACTTGAAACGGGCATTCTCGTTGCGGACAGAAACCACCTCTGCCCGCGTCTCGACGATCTGCTCGCTCAACCGTTTGGCATGGCGGTCAAGCTGCCGGTTGGCGGCAAACAGCTCGGCCTGTTTCAACTCCAGCATCCGCTCCGCCGCCAGCCGGGCGCGGCGTTCCTGTGCCAGTCGGTCCAAGTGGGTCATGACTACTCCGTCCCAACCGGACCAAGATGCGGAACAATGGTGAACAGACGCTTAATCGCGCCCGGTCAAAAGGTGTCGGGGAATCGTTGCGCGGCGCTTTCGCGCCGTGCCACCATGGTCCCGATTTCAGCAGGAGGTTTCGATGCAGCGGATTGTTCTGGCCCTGGTTCTCGGCATGCTTTCGGTGATTTCCGCGTCGGCCCAGGGACTGCTGCCAGACAAGCGGCTGGTGGTCACGCAGGATGTCGATTTCTACGGCGGCGACATGCAACCGCTGTTCGACACCGACTTTGCCGCCTGCCAGCGGCTATGCCTGAACAACGATGCCTGCGTCGCGCTGACCTTCAACGCCCGGTCTCAGGCGTGCTTCCCGAAATCTTCGCTGGGCGCATCGCAGCCCTATACCGGCGCGCTGTCGGCGGTGGTTCTGCGCGCCGCCGCCGGTGCCCAGTCGCTGGCCGAAACGCAGAAGGCGCGGCTGGCCGGATTCCTGACCGCCCGCGACATCGCCGCCGCGACCGAGCAGGCGCAGGGCATTGGCCCGATGCACCGTGGTGGCGAGTGGACCGTGGCCGACCTGGTCGAGGCCGCGCGGCGCGATGAAGCAGCCGGACAGGCGCAGAATGCCGCGCACTGGATCGGCGCGGCAGTGGCACAATCCGACGCGGCCGACCTGTGGGTCGACTACGCGCGCCTGTCCAACCTGCTGGCCGAGAGCGCCTCTCGGTTCGACGACAAGCGCAGTTTGACCGACCAGGCGCTGCGCGCCGCCACCAACGCCTTCCTGCGTACGGGCGCCGGACCGGTTCAGGTGAACGCGCTGGCCGAAATGGCTGCTGCGTTGGAGCGGCTGGAGCGTGGACGCGACATGCTGCGCGCGCTGCGCCTGGCCGAAACCATCCAGCCGCGGGCAGACATCGTTGCCAGCCTTGAAGATGCCATTGGCAAGTACGGTTTCCGCATCGTGGAACACGAGGTGGAATCGGAAACCGCCGCGCCGCGGCTCTGCGCGCAATTCTCCGAACCGCTGAAGCGGACCGGCGTCGACTTCGGCCCATACGTGCGCGTGCCCGATGCCACCATGGCCGTCGAGGCCGAGGGCGACAGGCTGTGCGTTACCGGCGTCCGCCATGGCCAGCGGTACACCGTCACCTTCCGCAGCGGTCTGCCCGCGGACAGTGGCGAAAGCCTGATACGTGACGTGTCGCTGACGTTGTACGTGCGTGACCGCAGCCCGCGGGTTTCGTTTCCCGGGCGCGCCTACGTCCTGCCCAAGACCGCCGACGCCGGCATTCCGATCGAGACCGTCAACCTGACCCAGGTCGATCTGACGCTGCGCCGGGTCGATGACCGCACCGTGCTGCGCACCATCCAGGACGGGCTGTTCGGCAGCACCCTGCGCCCGTGGGAGATGGACCGCTTCGAGGCGGACCTGTCAGAGCCGCTGTGGTCCGGTACGGGCGAGGTGCCAAGCACCCTGAACCAGACCGTGCTGACGCGCCTGCCGGTGGGCGAGGCGCTGGCCGCGCTGCCGCCGGGATTATATGCGCTGAGCGCCGCCGTGCCGGGCGCCGATCCCTATGACGATCCGGGCGCGACGCAATGGTTCGTGCTGTCGGACATCGGCCTGACCACGCTTCAGGGATCTGACGGGCTGACCGTGATCGCGCGCCGCCTGACCGATGCCGAGCCGATGGCCGGGCTGGAACTGCAACTGCTGGCGCGGTCAAACCGCGTGCTGGGCACCGCCGCCACCGACGCGGCCGGCGTGGCCTCTTTCGCGCCGGGGCTGATGCGCGGCACCGGTGCCGCCCAGCCTGCGCTGGTGGTGGCGCAGGTGGCCGGAGACCTGGCGTTCCTGTCGCTTGGCGATCCGGCCTTCGATCTGTCTGACCGGGGCGTGGCCGGGCGCGATCCCGGTGGGCCGATCGACGTGTTCCTGGCCACCGACCGCGGCGCCTACCGCGCCGGCGAGACGATCCATGCCACCGCGCTGATGCGCGATCCGGGGGTACGCGCCGTGACCGCGGTGCCGCTGACCGCCGTGCTGACCCGCCCCGACGGGGTAGAGCACGCGCGCCAGACCAGCGCCCAGGACCAGGCCGGCGGCCATGTGTTCGACCTGGGTCTGACGCCCTCGGTGCCGCGCGGCACCTGGCGGCTGGAGCTGTTCACCGATCCCAAGGCGCCGGCACTGGCCAGCCAGACCTTGCTGGTTGAGGATTTCGTGCCCGAGCGGATCGACTTCGAACTGACCCTGCCCGAGGGGCTGCTGCGCGCCTCGGACCAGCCTGAACTGAGCATTGCCGCGCGCTATCTGTTCGGCGCGCCGGGTGGCGATCTGCCGGTGGAGGGCGAACTGCGCACCCGCAGCCTGACTTCGCTCGACGCCTTCCCGGGGTACCGGTTCGGACGGCATGACGCGGAAAGCGACGGGCGCACCACCGGCTTTGGCGGCGATCTGCGCACCGATGCAGACGGCCGCGCCAGCCTGACCCTGCCGCTGCCCGCCGAGACCGCCGATGGCCGCCCGCGCGAGGCCACTGCGACCGTGCGCATCGCCGAAGGCTCTGGCCGCCCGGTCGAGCGCCGGATCACCCGGCAAATCGCCCCCGCCGGGCCGATGATCGGGATCAAGCCGGCCTTCGACGGCGAGTTGCCGGAAAACGCCACGGCGGCCTTCGCGCTGATGGCGCTGGGTGCCGACCTGGCACCAGTGCCGATGCAGGTGCGCTGGACGCTGAACCGCGTGACCACCCGCTATCAGTGGTACCAGGTTTATGGCAACTGGGAGTGGGAGCCGGTGACCACCCGCCAGCCCGTCGCCAGCGGCACCGCCGATCTGGCCGGCTCGCCGGCCGAGATCGCCGCTCCGGTGGACTGGGGCCGGTACGAGATCGTGGTGGAACGCACGGACGGCGCCTATGTCGCGTCTTCGGTCGGCTTCTACGCCGGCTGGTACGTGCCCGCCGATGTTTCCACCACGCCCGACATGCTGGAGCTGTCGCTTGACAAGCCCGCCTATCGCCCCGGCGACACGGCGATGCTGCGCGTCGTTCCGCGTTATGCCGGAAAGGCGCTGATCACCGTCATGTCTGACCACGTGATAGCCATGCAGGCCGTCGAGGTGCCCGAAGGCGAAAGCGTGATCGCCCTGCCGGTGACCGAGGAATGGGGCGCGGGGGCTTATGTAACCGCATCGGTGCTGCGCCCGATGGATATTGCCGCGGGCCAGAACCCGGCGCGTGCGCTGGGCCTGGCCCATGCCGCCATCGACCCCGGTGCGCGCAAGCTGTCGGTGACACTGACCGCGCCCGAAGAGGCCGCCCCGCGCGGCACGTTCGAGGCGCAGGTCCGCGTCGAAGGCGCTCGGCAGGACGCCTGGATGACCATTGCCGCGGTGGACCTGGGCATTCTGAACCTGACCGGTTTCCAGAGCCCCGATCCCGCTGGCCACTACTTCGGACAGCGCCGCCTTGGGGTTGAGATCCGCGATCTTTATGGCCGCCTGATCGACGGGCAGAACGGCGAGATGGGCCGGCTGCGGTCAGGCGGGGATGCCGGCGCCGAGATGCGCCTGCAATCGCCGCCTCCGACAGAAGAGCTGGTCGCCTTCTTCTCTGGCCCGGTACAGTTGCTGGACGGCGAAGGCACAGTGTCCTTCCACATCCCCGAGTTCAACGGCACCGTGCGGTTGATGGCTGTGGTCTGGACCGACACCGCCGTTGGCCAAGCGCAGGCGGATGTGCTGGTGCGCGATCCGGTCGTGGTCAGCGCCAGCCTGCCGCGATTCCTCGCGCCCGGCGACAGTTCGCGCTTGCGGCTGGACATCGTGCATGCCCGCGGGCCTTCGGGCGAGATGCCGCTGGAGGTCTCGTCTGACGGTCTGATGCTTGGCGCGGGCATTCCTGGCTCTGTGATCCTGGCAGAGCAGGGCAAGACCACACTCAGCGTGCCGATTGCCGCAACCGAGGTGGGCGATTACAGCCTGACCGTGGCGTTGACCACGCCAGACGGCAAACGGCTGGAGAAACACCTGACACTGGGCGTTCGTGCCAACGATCCGGCGGTGTCGGTTACGCGTCGCTTCGATCTGGCCGCCGGTGCCACCTTCATGCTCGACGACCAGGTCTTTGCCGGGCTGCGCCCCGGCAGCGCCGAGGCGATGATCGCCGCCGGTCCGCTGGCCCGGTTTGACGCGCCGCGCCTGCTGGCAGAGCTGAACCGGTACCCCTATGGCTGCACAGAGCAGGTCACGTCGCAGGCGATGCCGCTGCTGACGCTCTCCTCGGTGGCCGAGGCGATGGGCCTGGGCAATCCCGACACGATGCGGCGCAACCTTGACGCAGCCATCGCCAAGGTGCTGACCCGACAGGGGCCGGGCGGCGGCTTTGGCCTGTGGTCCGCCGATGGCGGCGATTTCTGGCTGGATGGCTACGTCACCGATTTCCTGACCCGCGCGCGCGCCGCCGGGCTGGAGGTGCCACAACTGGCGCTGCAATCGGCGCTGGACAACCTGGCCAACCAGATCGCCTATGCCGCCGATTTCGACGAGGGCGGCGAGGCCATCGCCTATGCGCTGATGATCCTGGCGCGCGAGGGGCGCGCCTCGATGGGCGATCTTCGCTACTTCGCCGATGAAAAGGCCGACGCTTTTGCCACCCCGCTCGCGCAGGCGCAACTGGGCGCGGCGTTGGCTGCCTATGGCGACCCGACGCGCGCCGACCTGATGTTTGCCAAGGCCGCCCGGCGCGTCGCGGCAGAGCTGGGTGCCAGCGAACCGCCGGTCTGGCGCAGCGACTACGGCTCGCACCTGCGCGATGCTGCCGGGCTTTTGCACCTGGCGGTGACTGCCGGCAGCCGCGCGGTGGATACCGATGTGCTGGCCGCGCGCGTCGGCAACCCGGGGCGCAGCCTGTCGACGCAAGAGCAGTCCTGGGCGCTGCTGGCGGCGCAGGCGATGGTGCAGGATCCCGGCGTATCTGGGCTGGCGGTCGACGGCGTCGCCGTCAACGGCCCCTTCGTACGCCGGATAGAGGGGGCAAGCCCCGCGCCGATGGCCATCGCCAATACCAGCAGCCTGCCGACCCAGGTCACCCTGACCACCATCGGCGTGCCCTTGGTGCCCGAACCGGCAGGCGGCTACGGCTATGCCATCGAGCGGGCGTATTTCACCATGGAAGGTGCCCCGATCGACGGGCCGATCCGCGTTGGCGACCGGTTTGTCACCGTGCTGACCGTGCGCCCGGCCGAGCCGACCGGCGCGCGCCTGATGGTGAATGATCCGCTGCCGGCCGGGTTCGAGATCGACAACCCCAACCTGCTGCGCTCTGGTGACGTGCGCGCGCTGGACTGGCTGGACCCGAAAGAGGCCACCCATGCCGAGTTCCGCGCCGACCGGTTCCTGGCCGCGGTCGATCACGAAGGCGCGGACGCTTTCCGCCTGGCCTATGTGGTGCGCGCGGTGTCGCCCGGCCGGTTCCACCATCCCGCCGCTTCGGTCGAGGACATGTACCGCCCGCAATACCGCGCGCGCACCGCGACCGGCGGGATCGAGATCGCCGAATGAGGGCACGCGCCCTTCTGGCACTGACCGCCGCGCTGTGGATCGGCGCGGCGGCGCGCGACGGCGTGGATCGCTGGATCGCGACAACCGATCTGCCGCCCCTCGTTCATGCCACCGGAACCGAGGTGCGCGCCCAGGACGGCACGCTGTTGCGCGCCTACACTGTGGAAGACGGCCGGTGGCGGCTGGCGGTTGGCGGCGACGAGGTTGATCCCCGCTTTGTCGACATGCTGCTGGCCTACGAAGACAAGCGATTTTACAGCCACGCCGGCGTCGATCCGGTGGCGCTGTTGCGCGCCGGGGCGCAGGCGCTGTGGCACGGGCGCATCGTGTCGGGCGGGTCGACCCTGACGATGCAGGTTGCCCGGCTGCTGGAGGGCAGCGGAACCGGCCACTGGACCGGCAAGCTGCGCCAGATGCGCCTTGCGCTGGCCCTCGAACGGCGGCTTGGCAAGGACGAGATACTGGCCCTTTACCTGCACCTGGCACCATATGGCGGCAACATCGAGGGCGTGCGTGCCGCCGCATTGGCCTGGTTGGGCAAGGAACCGCGCCGCCTGACACCTGCCGAGGCGGCTTTGTTGGTGGCCATGCCGCAAGCCCCGGAAGCGCGCCGCCCCGACCGGCACCCGGACTCAGCGCAGGCCGCACGCGACCGGGTCCTTGCGCGCCTGTCCGGCACGCGGGCCCTTTCGGCCGAAGCTGCCGCCGCAGCGCTGCGTGATCCCGCCCCGCGCGGCCGGACCGAATTTCCCCAACTGGCGGCGCATCTGGCCGACCGGGCCGCCGCGACGGGGCCCGGCCCCCATGTGCTGACGCTGGACGCGACCTTGCAGGCTGGGCTGGAACGGCTGGCTGCCAGCGCGTTGACCGCGCGCGATCCGCGCCTGTCGCTGGCGATCGTGGTTGCCGATCACACCACCGGCGCGATCCTTGCCTCGGTCGGATCGCCCTCTTATTCCAACGAGGCTGGCCGCCCTGGCTTTGTCGACATGGCGCGCGCCCTGCGCTCGCCCGGTTCGACGCTGAAGCCGCTGGTCTATGCCCTGGCCTTTGACCGGGGCATTGCCCATCCCGAAACGCTGATTGCCGACACGCCGGTACGCTTCGGCACCTATGCGCCGCAGAATTTCGATGGCCGGTTCCGCGGCGATGTCCGCATGGCCGAGGCATTGCAACTGTCGCTGAACGTGCCCGTCGTCCGGCTGGCCGACCGGCTGGGACCGGCGCATGTGATGGCGGCGCTGCGCAGCGCCGGGCTGTCGCCGGCGCTGCCGGAAGGGACGCCCGGTCTGGCGATCGTACTGGGCGGGCTGGGCGTGACGCTGACGGACATGGTGCAGCTATACGCCACGCTGGCGCAGAATGGCCGGGTCACGCCTCTGGTCTGGCGCGCCGCCGACCTGGCCGATCCAACGGCCCGGTACCTGGTGGCGCCGCGCGCAGCCTGGATGGTGGGCCATGTCCTGGCCGGGATCGCGCCGCCGCCCGCCGGCGGTCCGCCCGGCCGTGTCGCCTACAAGACCGGCACCAGCTACGGGTTTCGCGATGCCTGGGCCATCGGCTATGACGGGCGGTATGTGGCCGGGGTCTGGATGGGCCGGCCCG
Organism: Roseivivax sp.; assembly: GCA_020441125.1. Lineage (GTDB taxonomy): Bacteria > Pseudomonadota > Alphaproteobacteria > Rhodobacterales > Rhodobacteraceae > Mesobacterium_A. The sequence continues at coordinate 5,369 of JAGRMT010000084.1, read as the reverse complement.
ACGGAACACCGGTGCCCGGCGCCTTTGGTGCCGAGACCGCCGCGCCGTTGCTGTTCGAAGTGCTGAACCGCGTACGCAGCCGGCCGGTGCCGTTGCCGCCACCGCCGCGCGACACGCTGCTGGTCAGCGGTGCCAGCCTGCCGCCGCACCTGCAACGCTTTGGCGGCGCAGAGGCGCTGATCCCCGCGCTGAGCATCACCTTCCCGCCCGACGGCGCCCGGCTTGAGCGGGAGGCGGGCGCGGTTCCCGTCAAGTGGCGGGGCGGCACGCCGCCGTTCGTGGTGCTGGCCGACGGTGCGGTGGTGGCCACCGGGCTGCAACGGCCGGAAACCGAAATCCCGGGCGCGGGGCCGGGCTTTGCCACGCTGACCGTTCTGGACGGGCAGGGGCGCTCAGGCTCTGTTCGGGTCGAGTTGCGCTGAATTCAGTGCCATTCGGGCGTGACGCAACGGTGCGCCGTCGCCCTGCACTTCGATCCGGACAATGGCGGCGTGCAGTGGCTCGACCGCCACGGCCATCGCATGGGCATTGGCATGGATCAGCTTGTCAGGCCCGGCAACCCAGGCGACATGTCCTTTCCAGAAAATCAGATCACCGCGCCGCACCGGGGTGCCGGCGGGCAGGGTAACACCCAGCGCCGCCTGCTGCTGGTCGCTGTCGGCGGGGCAGGCAAGCCCGCAGGCATCCAGCCCGCGCTGCACAAGGCCCGAACAGTCGATCCCCGAGGCAGAATTGCCGCCCCACAGGTAAGGCGTGCCGATCAACCGCTCGGCCACCGCCACCGGGTCCGTCTCGGCGGTATCGACCGGGCGCAGATGCGCCGCGATGGCGTAACGGCCGGTATCGGTAAGGGCAAAGCGGTCTTGTATGCCGGTCACGGTCAGCCGCGCGCCCAGCGACAGCAGGAATGGGCCGGGCGACTTGATGTCGGGCGCGTCAAACAGCAGCGTGGCCCGCGCTGCAACGCGATGCGTCGGCGCCACCCAAGGCTCAAGCGGCGCGTCGGTATAGCCGACATGGCCCATCGTTTCGTCCCGCACAAAGCCGGTTTCCGGCTCCAGCAGGGTCACGCGTTGGCCCATCAGGCTTTGCCGGTCCAGCCGGGCCACGTCGGGCGCGGCATAAAGATTGGCCACCGGCGCAGCCACGCGCATGGCAGTGCCGGCAGCATAAAGCGGCGCGTCCACGGTGCCGCGCAGGCTGTCATGCGCCACCCGCGAATTTGCAAAGCGCGTGCGCGGATCGCTCACAGACCGAGCACCCCCGGCAACGCGCCCAGGATCGCCCGGCCGCCCTGGCCCAGCCCGCCCTTGGCCCGCGCCGACGCGGCGGCAGCTTGCCAGGAGTAGATGTCGAAATGGGCATAGGCCGGCGTCCGCGTCACGAAACGGCGCAGGAACAGCGCAGCGGTGATCGCCCCTGCCATGCCGCCGCCGGGCGCGTTGTCCAGGTCGGCGATGCCCGGCTCGATCTTGGGCTCATACGGCTCGTGGAACGGCATCCGCCAAACCGGGTCTGCCGCGGCAGGGGCAGCGGCGGCCAGTGCCGCGGCAAAGGGTTCGGAGGTGGTGAAGAACGGCGCAAGGTCAGGCCCCAGTGCCACTCGCGCCGCGCCGGTCAGCGTTGCCATCGACACGATCAGGTCGGGCGCGTCCTCATCCGCCAGTGCCAGCGCGTCAGCCAGAACCAGACGGCCCTCGGCATCGGTGTTGTTGATCTCTACGGTCAGCCCCTTGCGGCTGGTCAGGATATCCTGCGGGCGAAAGGCATTGCCGGCGATGCTGTTTTCCACCGCCGGGATCAGCACCCGCAGGCGCAACGGCAGCTTCAGCGCCATGATCATCCGCGCCAGGCCCAGCACGTTTGCCGCGCCGCCCATGTCTTTCTTCATCAGGCCCATCGAGGCGGCGGGCTTGATGTCCAGCCCGCCCGTGTCGAAGCATACGCCCTTGCCCACCAGCGTCAGCGCCGGACCGGTGTCGCCCCAGCGCATCTCGATCAGGCGCGGCGCATCGGCGGCGGCGCGGCCGACGGCGTGGATCATCGGGAAATTCTGCGCCAGCAGCGCGTCGCCGACGATGCTGCTGAAGCTGGCGCCAAACGCCTGGGCCAGCTCGCGCGCGGCTGCCTCCAGGTGGCTGGGGCCCATGTCGGCAGCGGGGGTGTTGACCAGATCGCGCGTCAGCCATTCGGCGGCGGCCATCGCCTCGATCCGGCGCGTGTCCACACCCTGGGGCGCGACCAGCGCCGGTGTGGTGATGCCCTGGCTGCGATACCGGTCAAAGCTGTAACCAGTCAGCAGAGCGCCCAGCGTTTCCTGTTCCAGCATCGCGGCGGGAATGCCACCAGTCAGTTTGTAGGTGCCCGCCGGCAGCCGCGAAAATCCTGCCGCCAGGGCAAAGCGGTCGCGCGCACGTTTTTCGACGGTGCCGTAGCCCACCAGCGCCGCCGACGGCGCGCCCTCGGGGCCTGGGATCAGCAAAGACGACCCGATCGCACCCTTGAAACCATGGGCGGCGACCCAGGCCTGAACGCCAGCGCTTTGGCCCTTCAGCCAAGGCTCTACCGCGTCGGCATCAAGTACGGTCAGCGGCAAGGCGGCGCTGTCGGCCGGGGCAAAGGTCATCGGGGGCATGGCAGTCCTACGCGGCAAGGTTTTGCGCCAGCCTAGCGCGCGGCCGGACGGGCGCAATCCCCCGCGATCAGGTCACGCCGTCCTGAAACTCCCACACCGCAGACAGCGATACGTCGCTCAGCCGCATCAGCCGCGCCAGGGTGGCCGAAACGGCAACCGGATCACCATCGTCGATGCAATGAACCACCGTGTGAGCGACATGGCACAGGCTGAGAAGCCCGATCTGATGCGCGATGTTCCCGATCCCCGAGACCGAGGCGCGCAGTGCCTTGTAATCGGGAATCTGCGATTGCCTATGCGCCGCCGCCAACCGGACCGACAGCGCCTCTACCGCGCGGTAGATCACCGTTTCAGCCTCCTCCGGACCCAGTTCCAGGTTCAGATCGGACAACTGGTCCGAGTTGAGATGTGCCCGTTCCGAAACGGGCAGATGCGTGATCTTGTGTCGTGGCACGACGGTACCCCTTGTCCCTGACCCAGAGCGCACATTCAGCTGGCGACCTTCCGATTTGGTTAGGAGCGGGATGTTTTTTCACTCGAATTTCTGTCGAAAGCCGCGTAGTGCAGGGGCGCCCCCAAGGGCGGAACAGACCCGAAAGAGACTGACCATGCACCGCGTCCGACCTTTGCCGTCCTTCCTCGTGCAGCGCTACAACGGCTGGAAAGCCACGACCTATGCCGAAAACAGCGCCTGGTATCGCCGGCTGGCCGAAGAAGGGCAGCGCCCGCGCGCGATGGTGATCTCGTGCTGCGACAGCCGGGTTCACGTCACCTCGATCTTCGGTGCCGACCAGGGTGAGTTCTTCATTCATCGCAACGTGGCCAACCTGGTGCCGCCGTACGAGCCCGATGGCGATCACCACGGCACCAGCGCCGCGGTGGAATACGCGGTCACGGCGCTGAAGGTGACGCACCTGATCGTGCTGGGGCATTCCAACTGCGGTGGCGTGCAGGGTTGCCTCGACATGTGCTCGGGCAAGGCACCGCATCTGGAGGAACAATCCAGCTTTGTCGGCCGCTGGATGGACATCCTGCGCCCCGGTTACGAGCGGGTGCGCGACCTGCCGGAGGCAGATCAGCCGGGTGCGCTGGAAAAAGAGGCTGTGGTGACCAGCCTGCGCAACCTGATGACGTTTCCTTTCATCCAGCAGTCGCTTGATGAGGAAGTGCTGACGCTGCACGGGTTGTGGACCGATATCGGCGCCGGCGGGCTGGAATATTACGATCCCACCGGTAACCGCTTCCTGCCGGTCTCTACCAGCGCATCAAACGTTTAGAACGGCGCTCGCCCCACCCAGGCACAGCTTGACAGTGGGCCGGCCCAGGCGCGTGGCCAGGGCGCGCAGGGGCACGCCCAGGTGCTGGCCAGTGCACACCGGCTCTTCGCTGGCTGCGTCGAGGATCACCATCCGGCCTGAGCGGAACTCCAGGCCATAGCCTTTGCAGGCAAGCCTGTCGCGCAGGTCCGCCCAACTGGCGGCGGCTTCCAGGATGGGGGTCAGGAACCCGCGCAGCAAGGCAGTGGTTTCGCTGTCCAGCGGGCGCGGCAAGTGGCTTTCCCGCCCGAGGGGCGGGTTGAACGAACTGGGATCGTATTGCATGGCTCTACTTGGAAAATGGGCAACTTTACCGAGGCTGACGGTCAGTTGAGGCGAAAAAGGGGCCGATCCGGAACATTTTTTAGCCGAAATTAACCAAAGCTCGGAAACGGCTCATTAAGCAGTTGAATTAAATAAAAAAGCCGGGCGTTGCGGCCCGGCTTTCTGGTCGATCCGACGTGCGGATCAACCCTTTTTCAGAACCTCGCGGCCCAGGACCTCGGCGATCTGCACCGCATTCAGCGCGGCGCCCTTGCGCAGGTTGTCGGACACGATCCACATGTTCAGCCCGTTTTCGATGGTCGAGTCCTGGCGGATGCGGCTGACGAAGGTGGCGAAATCGCCAACGCATTCCTTCGGCGTGACGTAGCCGCCGTTTTCGCGCTTGTCGATCACCATGATCCCGGGCGCTTCGCGCAGGATGTCACGTGCCTCGTCCTCGTCGAGGAAGTCCTCGAATTCGATGTTCACCGCTTCGGAATGGCCCACGAAAACCGGCACGCGCACACACGTCGCGGTGACCTTGATCGAGGTGTCGACGATCTTCTTGGTCTCGGCGACCATTTTCCATTCTTCTTTGGTCGACCCGTCTTCCATGAACACGTCGATGTGCGGGATCACGTTAAACGCGATCTCTTTGGTGAACTTCTTGGCGGGCACGTCGGCCACCGGGTTGTAGACGGCCTTGGTCTGTTCCCACAACTCGTCCATGCCTTCCTTGCCGGCGCCAGAGACCGACTGATAGGTCGACACCACGACGCGCTTGATCCGGGCCCGGTCGTGCAGCGGCTTGAGCGCCACCACCATCTGCGCGGTCGAGCAGTTGGGGTTGGCGATGATGTTCTTCTTGGCATAGCCGTGGATCGCGTGGGCGTTCACTTCGGGCACGATCAGCGGAATGTCCGGGTCGTAGCGGTAGAGCGACGAGTTGTCGATCACCACGCAGCCGGCCGCCGCCGCCTTGGGCGCGAATTCCTTGGTCGGGCCAGAGCCGACGGCAAACAGCGCGATGTCCCAGCCGGTAAAGTCGAAGGTGGCCAGATCCTGGGTTTTCACGGTCTTGTCGCCAAAGCTGACCTCAGTGCCCAGAGATTTGCGCGAAGCCAGCGCTGCGATCTCGTCCACCGGGAACTGGC
>JAGRMT010000083.1 GCA_020441125.1 Roseivivax sp. | reverse complement strand
GTGCCTGGATCGTGCCTGGCCGTCGGTCGCTTTGTCGAGAAGAAGGCCCCCGAGGTGACGCTGCGCGCCTTTGCAAAGGCCGCGCACGCACATCCCGAGGCGCACCTGACCTTTATCGGCGACGGCCCCCTGCTGGAACGCTGCCGCGCCATGGCGGCGGCCGAAGGCGTTGCGGCGCAGGTAACCTTTACCGGCGCGCTGCCGCATGACGCGGTGCGGGGCCACCTGGCGGTAACCGAGCTGTTCCTGCAACATTCGGTAACCGCCAAGGACGGCAATACCGAAGGCCTGCCCACCGCCATTCAGGAGGCGCTGGCCGCCGGCTGCGTGACCATCTCAACCCGCCACGCCGGCATACCCGAGGCGATCGAGGAAGGCGTAAACGGCTTTCTGGTCGATGAATGGGATGAGGACGGATTCTCCAGCAGCATAGCCAAGGTTCTGGCGATGGCCGACCGCTCTGGCCTGGCAGCGGCGGCGCGGGCGACGGCAGTGGCGAAGTTCGACAATGACATCCTGCTGGCCAGAACCGAGGCGGTAATCCGCCAGACCGTGGCGGGCTGAAGCCAACCCGACGCAATTCGTCCCTCAGGCGCCAATTTCGCCGCACCGTCTGCGCGGCCGATTGCGGCACCCGGCCCTTGCGCGACTCCCTCTGATGCGCCACAATATGAACAACTGTTCAATTCCACGCGCGCTGGGAGGACTGCCATGGATTTTGCGCTGACCGAGGAACAATCCGCCATTTTCGACATGGCCTTTGCATTCGGGCAGGAGCATATCGCGCCCTTCGCCCGCGACTGGGAAAAGCAGGGCACGATCCCCAAGGCGCTGTGGCCCAAGGTGGCCGAGCTTGGCCTTGCCGGCATCTACGTGTCTGAGGAGTACGGCGGATCGGGCCTTTCCCGCCTTGACGCCACGCTGGTGTTCGAGGCGCTGGCCATGGCCTGCCCCGCCGTCGGCAGCTTCCTGTCGATCCACAACATGTGCGGCGGCATGATCGACAAGTTCGGTTCTGACGAAACGAAAGCAAAATGGCTGCCCGCCCTGACCAGCATGGACAAGGTCTTTTCCTACTGCCTGACCGAGCCCGGATCGGGGTCGGATGCTGCCGCGCTGCGGACGCGGGCGGAGAAGACCAACGAAGGGTATAAACTGAACGGCGCCAAGGCCTTCATCTCGGGCGGCGGCTATTCCGACGTCTATGTCACGATGGTGCGCACCGGCGAGGACGGGCCCAAGGGCATTTCCACCGTCATAGTCGAGGACGGTGCGCCGGGGCTGTCCTTTGGTGGGCTTGAGGACAAGATGGGCTGGCGCGCCCAGCCCACGGCGCAGGTGCAGTTCGACGATTGCACCGTGCCGCACGACAACCTGATCGGTGAGGAAGGCAAGGGCTTTGTCTACGCCATGGCGGGGCTGGACGGCGGGCGGCTGAACATCGCGGCAAGCGCCCTGGGCGGTGCGCAGGCGGCGCTGAACGCCACGCTGACCTACATGGGCGAGCGCAAGGCCTTTGGCCGGTCCATCGACCAGTTCCAGGCGCTGCAATTCCGGCTGGCCGACATGGAGGTCAAGCTGCAATCGGCCCGCACCTTCCTGCGGCAGGCGGCGTGGAAGCTGGATCACAAGACGCCCGACGCTACCAAGTTCTGCGCCATGGCCAAGCTTTACGTCACCGACCGCGCCTTCGAGGTGGCGAACGACTGCCTGCAACTGCACGGCGGCTATGGCTACCTGGCCGATTACGGGATCGAGAAGATCGTGCGCGACCTGCGCGTGCACCAGATCCTGGAAGGCACCAACGAGATCATGCGCCTGATCGTCTCGCGCGCCATGCTGGCGGAGCGCGGGTGATGTCCGATGTCTCGATCCGGGTCGAGGGCAAGGCGGGCCGCATCACCCTGACCCGGCCGCAGGCGCTGAATGCGCTGAACCATCCGATGTGCTCGGCTATCGACGCGGCGCTGGTTGAATGGGCAGCAAACGACGCGGTTGCGCTGGTGATCATCGACGGTGCGGGCGAGCGTGCCTTTTGCGCGGGCGGTGACATCGCGGCGATGTACCACCAGGGCATGGCCGGCGATTATGACACCGGCCGCGCCTTCTGGCGCGACGAATACCGGATGAATACCCGGCTGGCCGAGTATCCCAAGCCGATCGTCAGCTTCCTGCACGGCTTTGTCATGGGCGGCGGCGTTGGCCTTGGCGGGCATTGCTCGCACCGTGTGGTGGGCGAAAGCAGTGCTATCTCGATGCCGGAATGCGGCATCGGCTTCGTACCTGACGTGGGCGGCACGCATTTGCTGGCGCAAGCGCCTGGGCGGCTGGGCGAATACCTTGGCCTGACCGGGCACCGGATGGGTGCGGGCGACGCCATAGCGGCGGGTTTCGCCGACCTGTTCATACCCGAGGCGGATTGGCCGGCGGCCAAGACGGCGCTTTGCGCGACGGGCGATCCGGCCGCGCTGGAGCCCCTTGCCGCCGACGCGCCCGCGGCCACCCTGCCCCGGCCCGCCATCGACGCGGCCTTTGGCGCCGCCGATCTTGGCGCGATCAAAGCGGCGCTGGCCGAGGATGGCGGCGCCTTTGCCGAGGCTACGCTGAAGGTTCTGCGCCGCAACGCGCCGCTGTCCATGGCGGTAACCCTGGAAATGATCCGGCGCCTGAAGGGCGGCGAAAACACCATCCGTGCCGCCTTGCGCCAGGAATACCGCGTTTCGCACCGCATCATGCAGTTGGGCGACTTTCTGGAAGGCGTGCGGGCGCAGATCATCGACAAGGACCGCTCTCCGCGCTGGAAACACGCCGAGGCGCCGGTGACACCGGACGCGGTTCAGGCCATGCTTGACCCACTGGGGGAAGCGGAACTCGTGCTGCCGTGACGGCGCAACGCCAAGGGAGAAAGACCATGAAGATCGGATTTATCGGGCTGGGCAACATGGGCGCGCCGATGGCCGCCAATCTCGTCAAGGCCGGCCATGCCGTTACCGGTTTCGACACCCAGGCCCGCCCCGAGGGGCTGACCCTGGCCACCAGCGCCGCCGAGGCCGCGGCCGGCGCCGATGTCGTCATCACCATGCTGCCCAACGGGGCGATCCTGCGCGCGGTCGCGGATCAGGTGATCCCGGCCATGAAACCGGGCGCGGTGCTGTGCGACTGCTCGACCGTGGACGTGGACAGCGCCCGCGCCGTCGCCGAGCAGGCCGCCGCCCGGGGCCTGGGCGCGCTGGACGCGCCGGTGTCGGGCGGGGTCGGCGGCGCCGCGGGCGGCACGCTGACCTTCATGGTGGGTGGATCGGACGCGGCCTTTGCCACGGTGCAACCGCTGTTCGACATCATGGGCCAGAAGGC
>JAGRMT010000082.1 GCA_020441125.1 Roseivivax sp. | reverse complement strand
GGATCATCTGCAGCACCGGACGGGCAAAATACGCGTCCATTTCCTTGCCATTGACCGAGACCTTGCCCGAACCCGGCTTGATCCAGACGCGGGCGACCGCGTCCTTCCGCTTGCCGGTGGCATAGGAACGGCCCAGTGCGTCACGCACCGGCTCACGCGGTTCGTCGTCGATCTCGACCGGGGCGGCACCCACGCCGGCGGCTGCGCCCAGTTCTTCCAGAGAGTTGATCTGATCAGCCATGATTACACCCGGGTGTTCTTCTTGTTCATCGACTTGACATCCAGCACTTCGGGCTGCTGAGCCTCGTGCGGATGCGCGGCGCCGCCATAGACGCGCAGGTTGGTCATCTGCTGACGCGACAGCCGGTTGCCCGGCAGCATGCGCTTGACCGCCTGGATCACGACGCGCTCGGGATAGGCGCCTTCCAGGATCTGGGCCTTGGTGCGGGACTTGATGCCGCCCGGGTGGCCGGTGTGCCAGTAGAAGTGCTCTTCGCGCTTCTTGCCGGTCATCTGCACCTTGTCGGCGTTGATGATGATGACGTTGTCACCCATGTCCATGTGGGGGGTGAAGGACGGCTTGTGCTTGCCGCGCAGCCGCATGGCAACGATCGAGGCGAGACGGCCCAGAACGACGCCTTCTGCGTCGATCAGGATCCACTTCTTCTCGATGTCTGCCGGGGTAGCAGTAAAGGTTTTCATCGGTCGGTTGCCCTGTAGAGTTCGAGCGCCCCGCAGCCAGACGGCCCGGGGCGATAAGGATGGGCGGTTTATACAGCCCCGCCTTGCACAGTCAAGATGTTGTCTTGCGAATTACAGTAGCAATATCAGCGCGTTACAATTTAGGTATTAAAATACCCCAATCAAACGCTGATCTGTTCAGGCGGATTCTCCAGAAGTCCGCGCAGGGTTTGCATCGCCGCCTCGAACCGCGCCAGCGGCACCTGGGCGTTGACGGCAATGCGGACCGCGTGCGGCGCGCGCCCGTCGCGCAATGCGAACTCGTCGGCCGAGCGGATCTGGATACCCTGCCCCTCGGCCGCGCGGGTAAAGGCGGCAGCGCGCCAGCCCGGCGGCAGCGGCAGCCACAGGAACGGCACGTCGACGTGCCAGGACAACTCGAACGCGCCCAGCGCATTGACGGCGACGCGGATATACTCGCCCACCCGCTCGCGTACTGCATCGGCCAGACCCTCGGCCCGGGGATCGACCAGCAACTGTTCCATCATTTCAGCCAGGGGCTGAGCCAGGCCGAAATACCCGTATTCCGCCGCCTTGCGCAGCGCCCCGCCCCGCCCTTGCGGTGCAACCGCAAAGCCGACGCGCAGCGCCGGTGTCAACGTCTTGGACAGCGACGACACGTGCCAGCCCCGCCCGGGCGCCAGCACACGATAGGTGGCCGCCTTGGGCGTTCCCATGCGATAGCAGTCATCCTCAAGAATTTGCAGGTCGGCCCGCGTCGCCACGTCGGCGATCTGGCGGCGACGTTCGGGCGGGGTGCACAGGCCCGTGGGGTTGTGCACCTCGGGCGATGTGCACAGCACCTGCGCGCCGTGCCGGCGGGCCAATGTCTCCAACGCCTCGGGAACCAGACCTTGCGCGTCCATCGGAACCGCCACCACCTCGGCGCGCAACAGTTCGGCCGCGCGGCGGAACCCGGCATAAGACAGATCTTCGACCAGGATCACAGGGCGCGGCCCGTGCAGCAGGGTCTGCAACACGGTGACGATGCCGCTTTGCCCGCCATGGGTCAGAACCACGTCATCGGGATCGAGCCCGCCCAGGGGCAGACCGCGCAGCCAGTGCGCCGCGGCGCGCCGCGCCGGCAGGTGGCTGGCGCGGGTCGGATAGGTCATCAGGCGAAGAGGATCCGCTTCGCCGATCCGGCCCATCGCGTCGCGCATCAGGGCCACCTGCCCCACGTCCGGCAATTGCGGTGCGAACAGGTTCAGCAGACCGTTGGTCATCCGTGCGACCTGGCGGTTCCAGACATCGTCGGCCACAGCCGAATTGGGCAGTGATACAAAGGTTCCGCGTCCGACCTCGGCCGTCAGCACCTTGTCATCGGTCAGCACGGTATAGGCGCGCGCGACGGTGCCCGGCGTGATGCCCAGGTGCCAGGCCAGGTCGCGTACAGGCGGCAGGCGGTCGCCAGCACTCAGCGCGTTATGGGCAATGGCATCGCGGATCGCCTGCGCCAGCATCCGGTACTTGGGCGCAGGGGCGGCGGCTTCATAGAATTTGGAAATTGTATCCATCACAATGTTTCAATCGACGGCAGCTTGGGGACATTGTATCGTTCGATTGTATCCAACACGGATATTGTGTCAATACATTTGAAAGGATCGACCCATGGCACATACCACCGCAGCCCACGCTTCCTTGCTGGCTTATCTCGACGCGCACCGCACGCTGACCCCCTCGGCGAACGTGGCTCTGCGCATGGCGGTGGTGTTCCACAAATGGGCCGTTCGCCAGCGCACCCGCCGACAGCTTGGTATGCTGGATGACCATATCCTGAAGGACATCGGAATGGACCGGCGGATCGCCTTTACCGAGGCACGTCGGAAGTTCTGGCAGGGCTGATCCCCGGCCCCGCCAGAGACCCTGTCGGGCGCAGGCAACTGCGCCCGCTTTTTCATGCGCGCCGCTGTATCAGTTGGACGATGGCACGACCGACACCACCCCGGCCGACGGCATGGTGATGTCCAGCACGCCGGGATGCCCCAGAAACACCGTTTCGCTGTCGCGCTTGCCGCCGTCTTCAAACTCGTAAGTCACGGTGTAGCTGCCTTGCGGCATGGTGCGCAGCCCGATCCGGCTGGGCGAGGCGACATCCATCACCACCACGATCCCGCCTTCGGTATCGCGAAAGGCCACAGGACGGACATGGCGCATGTCCGCCGACAGCGCGTCGATCCTGACCGCGCCGGCGCGGATGGCATTGAAGAACAGCCGGTTGAAGCGGATTTCGTCCTGATACTGTAATGTCTCGCCGGTTTCTGCCTTGCTGCCCGGCCGCATCAGCCCGATCAGCGCCCGCCCCTGCCAGGCCGAGTTGTTGCCCACCACCAGGTCCTCCATCAGAACCTTGTGGTCGGCATTGCCGAACCACCATTCCAGCATCCCCGTTTGCAGGTTGTTGTGCTCGGCGAAGACCGCGATCAGGTCCAGCGTGCGCGGAGAGGCATGGCGATAACGGTGATAGGTCAACTCGCGCCAGTAATCCGTCGCTCCGGGCACCGACAGGATATCCTGCGCATAGCTGAGCGTGTTGGCCATGTCGGTGACCGAAGGCGCGGCAAAGGCCGGCTGGTACCCCGCTTCGGCCAGACGGCGCCCCGCGGCCGCCATCGCCTGGCCCATCGCGACGCCAGTCCAGTCGTTCTTGTCCAGGTCCGGCTCCAGCATCACTTCCCAGATGTCGGGAACAAACCCGAAGGTCTGATCAAGGTGCTGATAGGTGGCCAGCACGAATTCGGCGTATTCCTCGGGGTCGGTGTGCAGCTGTTTGCCATCGCCGAAAGAAACAAAGCAGAGGTTGACCATCAGCCGCTCGCCGCGCTGCCTGAGCCGTTCCATCATCGGCAGCACCGTGGTGCGTACGTGCCAGTCCAACTCATCGAAATTGAAGCCGGCGGCGTTGATCGTGAAAGGATCGTCGTTGTCGTTTTCCGCGTCGTAACGCATCCCCTTCCAGCGGTCGAAACTCATCTCGCCGCGGATGAAACGTGTGATCACGTCGCTGCGGGTCTCTGCTCCCGATCGAACTTCAAGACGTATGCGGTTGATTCCGATATCGAAAACCGCCTTGTCCATCAGCGTTTCGCGATAGGCGGACCATTCGGGATTAGCTGGGTTTTCGGCTAGGTCAGCTGTGACTTCCCAGCCCGAAATCGTCTGGAAACTCTTTTGCGGGTTGATCGTGACCAGCGTGTCAGTGCTGGCCAGAAGTTGCCCGATGGCCACGCCAACGATCACGGCACCGGCAAGCAACGTGCCAATCAACGCCGCCCGAGCGTTTCTGCCGAGATGAATACCCAAAGACAAACTACTGATCCTGCGCCGTTTTGCCGAGACTCTACGAGATTTGTATCAATTTGCGCAACAATGACGTTTTGGCCATCAAGCAGACATTTTTTTCATATATGTCGCCAGAACATGTTCCTGCCGACACTTACCGGCTAAAGCAGACCCGTGACTACACTCGTTCAGACCACCAAGACAGGCGCCTTTGGCATGTGCCCGACTCAACGGCAAGGTTTTGCCGTCGCAGGCTTTGCGATGGCAGTTCTTTGCCTTGCCCTGGTGGCCATTGCCCTGCCCCCGGCCAAGATTGCCTGGGCGCTGACGGCGCTGGCAGCCGGCCTTGCCGCCGCCGGGCTGGCCACCTGGTGCTGGTCCGCCCTGGCCGGGGTAGTGACGCTGGCGCTGTTCCTGGGCGGCGCGGGCCATCTGTGGCTGACCGAGCCGCTGTTCTTCGTTCGGGTCAAGTCTGACCTCTCCGGACCGGCCGATTTGCTGGCCGCGGGCCTTCTGCTGACCGAAGCCGGCATCGCCCTGACGGTGCTGCTGCGCGCTGGCGCGGTGTCGCGCCTGGGCGGTGTGATGGGCCGCCTCGGGCCAGGTGCGTTGATAGCCATCGCTCTGCTGACGATGTTGGTCGCCGCCACGCCGATGGACCAGATCCCCACCGGCCACCCCGGCGCCTTTGTCAAACGGCTGGTGCTGGCCTGCGCGCTGATCGGTCTGCACGCGCTGACCGTTGCGGCGCTGATCTCCCTGCCGGCGCCCAAGGGCATCCGCCGCGCACCGCCGATCTGGGCGCTGGCAGTGCTGACCTTGGTGGCAAGCGCCACGCTGGCGCTGCTGGCCTTTGACCGGCTGCCGCATGTCGAGGACGAAGTCGCCTACCTGTTCCAGGCAGAAACCTTTGCCCGCGGAGCGGTTACCGCCCCGGCCCCGCCACCGGCCGCCTGGCCGGGGCTGGATTACTACCTGATGGAATTGGAGGAAAACCGCTGGTTTGCCACCACCACGCCGGGCTGGCCGGCCGGGCTGACGCTGGGTGTGTGGCTGGGCGCGCCGTGGCTGCTGAACCCGCTGCTGGCAGCGCTGGCGGTTCTGCTGACGCACGCGCTGGTGCGCCGCATCGCCGATCCGGTCACCGCCACGGTCGCTGCGGCGATCACCGCGGTGTCGCCCTGGCTGCTGGGGTCTGCCGGTTCGCTCATGGGCCACAGCCTGGCCCATGCGCTGGCGCTGGCCTGCTGGCTGTTGCTGGTGCTGCCCGCCGCCGGGCGTGGCGCGGCGCTGGGTTATGCCTTTGCCGGCGGGCTGGCGATGGGATGGGTCTTTGCCATCCGTCAGTTGGACGGGCTGCTTCTGGGCGTGCTGACCGGCATCGCCCTGCTGGTGCATGTCCGCCGCAGTTTTGGCATCGGCCGTATCGTGGCCTATTCGCTGGGCTGTCTGGCCTCTGGCATTTTCTACTTCGTCTATAACTGGGCGGTCACCGGCAATCTGCTGCAATCTCCGCTGACGCGCTATCTCGATGAATCATGGCCGCGCAACGCAAACGCCTACGGCTTTGGCCCGGACCGCGGCCCACCCGGCGGCTGGGGCCTGCTGGACGGCGGCCCGGGCCATTCGCCGTTCGAGGCGGTGATGAGCGTGGCGCAAAACCTCAACACCCTGCACCTGGAGCTGTTGGGCTGGGGCGTGGGTTCGTTGATCCTGCTGTGGGCCAGCCTGGTCTATCGCCGCAAGGGCGGGCTGGATGCGCTGCTGTGGGCGGTGGTGCTGATCGACATCGGCGCCCATGCGCTTTACTGGTTTTCGGGCAGTTTCTACATCGGGCCGCGCTACTGGTTCGCCATGGCGCTGCCGGTGATCCTGCTGTCGGCACTGGGCTATCGCGCGCTGGAGGAACGGCTGACCACCGCCGGCGCGGCGCTTGGTTCGGTGCGCATGGCGCTGGCGCTGCTGCTTGCGTTCTCCGTCCTGGTCTACGTGCCATGGCGCGGCTTCGAGAAGTACTATGGCTTTGGCAAGAGCACGGCGCAGATCCGCGCCGCCGAAGTGCCGCATAACGCGCTGGTGTTCTACTCGGGCAAGGTCGATCCCGGCTCGGGCGTCTTTCTGAACCTGCCCTTCCTGCCTGCTGACCGCCCCGTCTACCTGCGCAGCATCGACCCGGCGCAGGATGCCGCTGCCGCAGCGGCCTTCCCGGGCCGCCCGGTGGTGCACCTCGAGGTCACGCGGTGACAATGGTGCCGCATACGGGCGATTGCGCGGAAACTTCGCAGATTGCGCGCGATTTCGCCCAATTCATGCGGCAGTCCGGCTGTGTTAATATCACTAGGGCTGTGGGTGGAGGTGACGCATGAAGACGATCTCGGTCGTATCGCCTTGCTACAACGAAGAAGACAATGTCGCGGTCTGCCACCAGGTCGTGCGCGAGATTTTTGAAAAGCACCTGCCAGGCTACCGGCTGGAACATGTCTTTGTCGACAACGCCTCCGAGGATCGCACTGTCGAGATCGTGAAAGAGATCGCCGCGCGCGACGACACCGTCAAGCTGGTGGTGAATTCGCGCAACTACGGCGTCTTCCGCTCGACCTTCAACGGCCTGCGCTATGCCACCGGCGACGCTGTGATCGTGATGCTGCCGGTCGACCTGCAAGATCCCCCCGAGTTGATCCCCGAGTTCGTGCGCCTGTGGGAACAGGGCAACGAGGTGGTTCTGGGTGCCCGATCTACCCGCGATGAAAGCACCGTAATGCGCACGGCGCGCAAGCTTTTCTATCGCATCGTCAACGGCCTGTCCGACTTCCGGATCGAACCGGACGTAGGGGAGTTCTCCTTGCTTGACCGCAAGGCGGTCGACGCCGTTCTGGCGCATGAAGACAACTATCCCTACATCCGCGGAATCATCGCATCGGTTGGTTTCCGGCGCACGGTGGTGCATTACACCTGGCGCGCCCGCAAACGCGGCGTGTCCAAGCACAACCTGGCGATGCTGATCGACCAGGCGCTGAACGCGATCTTTGCGTTTACCCGCGCGCCGATGCGCCTGTGCACGCTGGCGGGTTTTGCCATCTCGCTGGCCAGCATCGCCTTTGCGCTGTTCTCGGTTGTCTATTATCTCGTCGCTCCTGACAGCGCCCCGCGCGGCACGACCACGATCATTACCGCACTGTTCTTCCTGTCTGGGGTACAGCTTCTGTTCATCGGGATGCTGGGCGAATACGTCATGGCAATCCACACCCAGGTGCGTGGCGGCCCGATGGTGGTAGAGCGCGAGCGGGTCAACATCGACGCCGAGCCTGAACCCGATCGCAACCCGCGCCCGGTCGCCGAGGTGTCAGCGGCGAAACGGAAAGCGGCCGGTTAGCACTTTCGACAACAGCACGAAGGACAGCGCCGCGCTGACCGGCGCCAGCAATGCCTGCGCCGCGTAAGGACCGACGCCCAGCCGCAGCAGCCCCTCCAGCAGCACCGTGTTGATACCCAGGATCAGCACATAAGCCCCGACATAGGGCAACAGCCGGTCAAAGCCGCGTTGCTGGAACACGATCCGGGCATGGGTGAAGTAGTTCCACACCACCCCTATGGCAAAGCTCAACGCCAGCGCCACCCGCGGTGCCAGCCCCAGCCACACCAGCAGCGCGTAAACCGCATAGCCAAAGGCGGTATTGACCAGCCCCATCAGCAGGAACAGGGCGAATTGCTTGCCGGTGCCGTGACGCTGCGCCTGTGCCGTCATGGCCGCAGCCCCAGGCTGTCGGCTATGCCGCTGCGCAGGTCGAACCGCGGGCGAAAGCCGGTGGCCTCCAGCCGCGCGATATCTGCCTCGATCCGCGGTGGATCGTCCGCCGGGCGGGGCCTTGCGCCAAGGTCCACCAGGTCGGGACGGCCCAGCAGCTCGGCCGCCGTGGCAATCAGATCGCGCACCGCGACCGCCTTGCCGCTGGCCACGTTCACCGGCCCTGCGATGTCGCTGCGCAGAAGGTGGACCAGCGCCCCGGCGACATCCGCTGCATGCAGAAAGTCGCGCTCTTGCAGGCCGTCGGTGCAGGCCACGCGCGTGCCTGCGCGCAGCCCCTCTGCCAGATCGCCCAACAGCCGGCCCGGCGGCTCTCCGGGGCCGTAGATGAAAAACGGGCGCGCCCAGACCAGGCCCAGACCCATTTCGGGCGCGGCCGCCGTCAGCAATTCGCCGCAGGCCGCCTTGGCCTTGCCGTACAGCGTCCCTGGCCGCAGTGGGCTGCTTTCGTGCAGAACCGGGCTGGACCAGTCATATTCCGCGCAGCTGCCCACGCAGACAGCACGGCGGCCGCCCGCACGGGCAAAGCTGCGCACAAGCGACAGCGTCGCCGCGGCCCAGTCCAGGTTTTCCGGCGTGCTCCAGCGGCCTTGCGGCTGGTCGTTCCAGGCCAGATGGATCAGGTGGCTGGCCCCTGCCTGCGCCACGGCCCGATCCCGCGCCGGTCCGTCCAGCAGATCTGTCGGCACATGCGTCGCCCCCGGGACAGAGCGGCGGCCCAGTACCACCACTTCGAACCCGGCAGCGCGCAGCGCCGGCACGACGTGCCGCCCGATCAGGCCCGTGGCCCCGGTGACCAGCGCCCGCGCCATCAGACGCTGAAGACCTCCAGATGCGGCACCGGCACGGCGAATTGCGTGCCCAGCTCGGCAATGTCGGCCAGCTGTCCCGCGATCTCGTCCCGCAGGTTCCACGGCAGGATCAACACGAAATCGGGCCGGTCCTGGCGCAGCTTCTCTGGCCCGTAGATCGGGATATGGCTGCCCGGCAGCAGCTTGCCCTGCTTGGCCGGGCTTCGGTCGACGCAGTAGGAGATCAGTTCGGGGCCAACACCGGCATAGTTCAGCAGCGTGTTGCCCTTGGCCGCCGCGCCATAGGCTGCCACGGTCTTGCCCGCCCCACGCGCCGCGCGCAGGAAGTCCAGAAGATCGCCGCGCACGCGGCGCACCTTGTCCTGAAACCCGGCATAGCCCTCGGGGCTGTCCAGCCGCGCCGCCTGCTCCATCGCCCGAACCGAGGCAACGCCCGGCATCTCGGGATGAGCTGCGCCGTCAAGGCAGGCAAAGACGCGCAGCGAGCCGCCATGCGTCGGAAGCTGTTGAACGTCGAACACCCGCATCCCGGCGGCGGCAAAGATCCGCTCTACCGCGATCAGCGACAGATACGTGTAATGTTCGTGGTAGATCGTGTCGAACTGCACACCCCGGATCAGGTTCAGCAGGTGCGGGAACTCGACCGTGAACACTGCGTTGCCCGACAGCAGAACCGCCAGCCCGCGCACGAAATCGTTGATATCGGGCACATGCGCCAGCACGTTGGCGGCGCAGACCAGGCTGGGCGCCTTCTCCTCGGCGCGGATTTGCCGGGCGGCGGACTCGGTGAAATATTCCACCCGGGTGCGCACACCCTTCTTTTCGGCTTCGGCGGCGGTATTCGCCGTGGGTTCGATCCCCAGGACCGGAATGCCCGCCTGGACGAAATATTGCAGCAGATAGCCGTCGTTGGAGGCGATCTCGATCACCAGATCCTCGGGGCCCAGGCCGAAACGGCGGATCATCTGCGCGACGTAATCCCGGCAATGTGCAAGCCAGCTATCTGAAAAGCTGGAGAAATAGGCGTAATCCTCGTTGAAGATGTCCTGCGCCGGGACGGCATCCTCCACCTGTACCAGATGGCAGGCGTCGCACACGCGGGCGTGCAGCGGATAGGTCTTGCACGGGATGTCGCCGCGCTCGGGCGGGACATAGGAATTGGCCAGCGGCGACAGGCCAAGGTCGACCAGCGTTCGCGTCAGGGGCG
The DNA here is from genome assembly GCA_020441125.1 of Roseivivax sp. Taxonomy (GTDB): domain Bacteria; phylum Pseudomonadota; class Alphaproteobacteria; order Rhodobacterales; family Rhodobacteraceae; genus Mesobacterium_A. The sequence continues at coordinate 3,640 of JAGRMT010000082.1, read as the reverse complement.
CGCCGCAATGGCGGCAGGTTGGCGTCGTCATGCCGAGCCTCCGATCAGGGATTGGTAGTGATCCAGCTGGCCTTCACACAGCGCCCGGGGGGACGCGCCCCGCGCCCATGCGCCGTACCACTCGGCGGTCAGCCGGACGGTTTCATCGAAATTCAATCGGGGCGACCAGCCCAGAGCGCGCGCGCGGGCGCTGTCCAGCCGCAGGATCCGCGCCTCGTGCAGGCTTGCGCCGGCCGGGTCGATGTCGATCCGGCCCTGCCCCAGGGCCCCCACCACGGCCTGCGCCACCGCGCCCACCGGGCGTTCGTCAGCCGCGTCGGGGCCAAAGTTCCAGCCGCTGTCGGCGCCTGGTGTGCCCGCTGCCAGATGCTCGGCCAGCAGCAGGTAGCCCCAGAGCGGTTCAAGCACATGCTGCCACGGACGGATGCTTGCCGGGCTGCGCAGGGTCACGGCCCCCGCATCGCCCAGGCAGCCGCGCACCACATCCGGGATCAGCCGATCTTCGGACCAGTCGCCGCCGCCGATCACGTTGCCCGCCCGGCCCGAGCCGACCCGCGCCGGATGACCGCCGGCCGCATAGGGCGCAAAGAAGCTGGCCCGCATCGACGCACACGCAAGTTCAGTGCACCCTTTCGAGGCAGAATAGGGATCGCGCCCGCCCATCCGATCCGCCTCGGCATAGGGTTCGTCGCGTTCTAGGTTCTCATAGCACTTGTCCGAAGACACGACGACAACCGACTGGACAGACGGCGTTTTCGCCGCTGCCTGCAACACCGAGACTGTGCCCAGCACGTTGGTGGCAAAGGTTTCCATCGGGTCGCGATAGCTGCGCCGCACCAGCGCCTGCGCGGCCAGGTGCAGCACCACCTCGGGTGCCGCTTCGTCCATCACGCGCTGCACCAGCGCAGCATCGGTGATCGTGCCAATGCGGCTGTCGACCGTATCCAGCGCCAGCAGATCCCACAGGTTGGGCCGGCTTTCGGGCGCCAGCGACAAACCAGTGACCTGCGCGCCCATGCGCGACAGCCACAGCGCCAGCCACGCGCCCTTGAACCCGGTGTGCCCGGTCAAGAGCACCCGCCGCCCGCGCCAGAATTCAGGTGTCATGACCAGACCTTCCACGGCGCCTTGCCGCTGGCCCACAGGTCTTCCAGCTCGTTGCGTTCGCGCAGCGTGTCCATCGGCTGCCAGAAGCCGTTATGCTCAAACGACTTCAGCTCGCCATGGGCGGCCAGCCGTTGCAGCGGCTCGCGTTCCCAGATGGTCTTGTCGCCGTCCAGATAGGCGCCGATCTCGGGCGAAAGCACGAAGAAGCCGCCGTTGATGCGCCCGCTTTCGCCCAGCGGCTTTTCGGTAAAGTCGACCACGGTATCGCCGCGCGTCACCAGCTGGCCGAACCGGCCCGGCGGCTGAACCGCGGTCACCGTGGCCTTGCGCCCGTGCGCCTTGTGAAAGGCCAGCTGCGCGGTGATGTCGATATTGCCGACCCCGTCGCCATAGGTCAGGCAGAAGGCCTCGTCATCCTTCACAAGCGGCAGGATGCGCCCGATCCGCCCACCGGTCATGCTGCCCTCGCCGGTGTCGATCAGACGCACCGTCCAGGGTTCGGCATGGTTGTGAGACATCTCCAGCCGCCCGGTGCGCAGGTCCACCGTCACGTCGGACATGTGCAGCACGTAATTGGCAAAATATTCCTTGATGACATAGCCACGGTATCCCAGGCAGATCACGAAATCGGTGATGCCGTGGGCGGCGTAGATCTTCATGATGTGCCACAGGATCGGCCTGCCGCCGATTTCGACCATGGGCTTGGGGATGCGGGCGGTTTCTTCGGCCAACCGCGTTCCGAATCCGCCGGCGAGAATGACGCACTTCATGAATTCGACCTCAAGGCAGATACCAGTACCGGAAAACAGGGCTAACGCGTTGACAGTTTAGTGAAACCGGCCCCTGTCAGCAACGCCGGGCCAGCACAAACATACTGTTTCTGCCGTCTTTTTGGCAAAGCGTGGCCTCAGGCACGCCCGGCAGACTTGATCGTGCGCAATACGACATTGCTCTGGGCGCTGGCCACTGCCGGGATGCGAAACAAAAACTCTTCCAGGAAGGTATTGTACGCGGCCAGGTCGCGGCACTTTACGATCAGGTGATAGTCTGAATGCCCGGTGGTGGCGTAACAGTCGCGCACTTCGTCCTTGGTGCGGACCGCTTCCATGAACTGGCGCACCAGGTCCGGATCGTGCCGGGTCAGGTGCACCTGCACCACCGCCTGGAAGGTCAGGCCGATCTGCCGGTCGTCCAGCTTGGCACCATAGCCGCGGATCGCCCCGGCATCCTCCAGCGTGCGTACGCGCCGCCAGCAGGACGAGGCTGAAAGCCCTACCCGTTCGGCCAGGTCGGCGTTTGAAATGCGGCTGTCGGCGGACAGAAGCCGCAGGATCGCGTGATCGGTCTGGTCCAGCGTCAGTTCGGTCAATTCTCTCACCTCTGGCCCGTATATGACCATAGTTTTCATTCATAAGCCATATAAGCCAGATAATTGACCGAATTTTTCGCCAATTGTGGAGTATTCTTGTCGCGCGAACAGGAAGGATGCCCGCCATGTCCCGGCACGAGACCGCCTTTGACAGCTACCGTCTGCAAGACCGGTATGACCGAACCACCGGCCGGGTCTTCCTGACCGGAACGCAGGCGCTGGTGCGGATCATGCTGGACCAGGCGCGGCGCGACCGATCTGCGGGGCTGAACACCGCGGGCTTTGTCTCGGGTTATCGCGGCTCGCCCCTGGGCGGGCTCGACCTCGAGATGTGGCACACCCGCGACCGGCTCAAGGAGGCGCGGGTCGATTTCCTGCCCGCGGTGAACGAGGATCTGGGCGCCACCGCGGTACTGGGCGCGCAGCAGGCGGCGCTGGACCCGGCCTGCGATGTCGAGGGCGTGTTTTCCATGTGGTACGGCAAGGGGCCGGGGGTCGACCGTTCCGGCGACGCGCTGCGCCATGGCAACGCCTATGGATCGTCGCCCAAGGGCGGTGTCCTGGTCGTGGCGGGCGACGATCACGGCTGCGTCTCCTCCTCGATGCCGCATCAATCGGATGTTGCCTTCATGGCCTGGTTCATGCCCACGCTGAACCCGTCCAACGTCGCGGAATACCTGAGCTTTGGCGAATACGGCCTTGCCCTGTCGCGGTTTTCCGGAACGTGGGTCGGCTTCAAGGCAATCTCGGAGACGGTGGAAAGCGCGCAATCGGTGGTTCTGCCAGCCGACCGGACCTTTGTCATACCGCCGTTCGATGCACCGCCCGGCGGGTTGCACGTACGCGCCTCCGACATGCCCTCGCCGCAGATCGAAACCCGGATCGAGGCCAAGCTGGCCGCGGTCGAAGCTTTTGTCGAGGCCAACCCGATCGACCGGCGCATCTATGATATCCCCGACGCCCGTTTCGGCATCGTCACTACCGGCAAGGCGCACCTGGACCTGATGGAGGCGATGCGTCTTCTGGGCCTGGGCGAGGCCGAGTGCCGCCGCTACGGCATCGACATCTACAAGGTCGGCATGGTCTGGCCGCTGGCCCGGCGTGACGCGCTGGCCTTCGTGCAGGAAAAGCGCGAAGTGCTGGTGGTCGAGGAAAAGCGCGGCA
>JAGRMT010000081.1:15624-33519 GCA_020441125.1 Roseivivax sp. | reverse complement strand
GCGTGGTCTTTGCTGGTGACATTGTCTATGTCGGACGATTGCTGGGCGTGATGGAATTTTCGGACAGTGCCGGTTGGCTGGACGCTTTCGATGCGATTTCCGCACTGAACCCAGCGGTGGTCGTCCCCGGCCACGGACCGGCAACGACGCTGGAAGCGGCACGACACGACACGCGCGACTACCTGGCCAACCTTCGAGACCAGATGCGGGCGCATATCGACGATGGCGGCGACATCATCGGTTCTGTCAACGTCGATCAGTCCGCTTTCGCCGGGCTTGACCAGTTCGACGCCCTGGCCGGACGCAACGCGCAGGCGGTTTTCCAGCAAATGGAGTGGGAATGAACCGGGACGGCGTTTGAAGCCGCCCTCCTAGGTTACGCGCGCCCGCGTGCGGAACTTCGGATTATCCCAAAGCCGTTCTGCAATGACCCGCTCCAACACTTTTGCAGCGGCGACCACGTCTGCCTCGTCAAGGTAAAGCGGGGTGAAGCCAAAGCGCATGATGTCCGGGGCGCGGAAATCGCCGATGACACCTTCGGCGATCAGCGCCTGGATCGCGGCATAGCCATGCTCGAAAGCAAACGACACCTGGCTGCCACGCTGCGCCGGGTCGCGCGGCGAGGCAAGCACCAGCGCGGGACAGCGCGCTTCGACCTCGGCGATGAAGCGTTCGGAAAGGGCGATGGAGGCCGCGCGCAGCTCTGCCATGTCGACACCGTCCCACACGTCCAGCGCCGCGTCGAGAATCGCCAGTTGCACGATCGGCGGGGTGCCGACGCGCAGCCGCTCGGCCGCGCGGGCAGGACGATAGTCCGGCTCCATCGCGAAGGGTGCCTCGTGCCCCAACCAGCCTGACAGGGCCGGTTGCACCGTCTCGGCGATGTCAGGCCGGGCATAGATGAAGGCGGGCGCCCCGGGGCCGCCGTTCAGGTACTTGTAGCTGCACCCGACCGCGAATTCGGCGCCCGATCCGGCAATGTCCAGCGGCAGCGCGCCGGCGCTGTGGGCCAGATCCCAGATCATCACGGCGCCAACCGCGCGCGCCCGGGCGCTGATCGCCGCCATGTCGTGCAGCCGTCCGGTGCGGTAATCGACATGGGTCAGCATCACGGCGGCCACGCTGTCGTCGATCGCGGCGGCCACATCCTCGGGCGCGGGCGTGCGCAGCTCATGCCCCTTGCCAATGGTCGCGATCAGGCCCTGCGCCATGTAGAGATCGGATGGGAAGTTGCCGCTGTCCGAAAGGATGACCCGCCGGTCGGGCCGCATCCGCAATGCCGCGGCCAACGCCTGAAACACCTTGATCGACAGCGTATCGCCGGTGGCCACGCTGCCCGGTTGCGCGCCGATCAGCCCTGCGATCCGGTCGCCCACGGTTTGCGGCAGCGCCATCCACCCGGCGCTGTTCCACGCCCGAATCAGCGATTGGCCCCATTCGTCGAGGATCACCGTCTGGGCACGGGCGGCGGCGGCGCGGGGCAGCGCACCCAGCGAATTGCCATCCAGGTAGATAACCCCTTCGGGCAGGTCGAACATATCTTTGCGCAGGACCACACCGGCCTCCGTTCCGTAGCGTTTCGCGAACCCTGCGCCGGCATCGGGTTGACCAGGGCCGCCCCGGTGCACCAATACTCGGCAACCCAACGTCACTCTGAGGTCCGCCATGCACGATGCATCCCACACCGCCCATTCCGTTTCCAGCCCCGAGGACATGCGCGCCAAGCTGCCCGAGATGACGTGGCAGGACCCGTTCCACCTGACAGAGATGCTGACCGAGGACGAGCGCATGATCGCCGACACGGCCGAGGCGTTCTGCCAGGAGCAGTTGCTGCCGCAGGTGGTCGAGGCGAACCGGCACGAGATCTTCAACCGCGACATCGTCAGCCAGATGGGCGACTTGGGCCTGCTGGGCGTCACCCTGCCCGAGGACCTGGGCGGCGCGGGCGCCACCTATGTCAGCTATGGCCTGATCGCCCGCGCGGTAGAGCGGGTCGATTCCGGCTATCGTTCGGCCATGTCGGTGCAGTCGTCGCTGGTGATGCACCCGATCTATGCCTACGGCACCGATGAGCAGCGTCGCAAATACCTTCCCAAACTGGCGCGTGGCGAATGGGTCGGCTGCTTTGGCCTGACAGAGCCTGACCACGGCTCGGACGCTGGGGCCCTGATCACCCGCGCCAAAAAGGTCGACGGCGGCTATCTGGTATCGGGCGCCAAGAACTGGATCACCAACGCCCCGGTGGCCGATGTGATGGTGGTTTGGGCCAAGTCCGACGCGCATGACGGCAAGATCAAGGGCTTTATCCTTGAACGGGGCATGAAGGGCCTGGAAACCCCCAAGATCGAGGGCAAGTTCTCGCTTCGTGCCTCGGTCACGGGGATGATCCAGATGGACGAGGTATTCGTTCCCGAAGAAAACCTGCTGCCGCATGTGTCGGGCCTGGCTGGTCCCTTCGGCTGTCTGAACCGGGCGCGCTTCGGCATTTCCTGGGGCGCGATGGGTGCGGCCGAGGCATGCTGGCACGCCGCACGCAGCTATACGATGGAGCGCAAGCAGTTCGGCAAGCCGCTGGCGGCGAACCAGCTGATCCAGAAGAAACTGGCCGACATGCAGACCGAAATCGCGTTGGGCCTGCTTGGCGCGCTGCGCCTGGGACGGATGATCGATGATCACACTGCCCCGGCCGAGCTGATCAGCCTGATGAAACGCAACAACTGCGGCAAGGCGCTGGCCATCGCCCGCGAAGCGCGGGACATGCACGGCGGCAACGGCATCAGTGACGAATACGGCGTAATCCGCCATGTGATGAACCTTGAGGCCGTGAACACCTACGAGGGCACGCATGACATTCACGCGTTGATCCTGGGCCGGGCGCAGACGGGGATCCAGGCGTTCAAATGACCGCGGTCACCGATTGGGACGATGCCTATGCCAACCGCGCCCATGTTGCGGAAGCGGGGGCGATCGTCGAACGCTGGCCCGGCGATGCCGCGGCGTTTCGCGCAAGCTGGGCCGACGCAACGCTCGACCTGCCCTATGGTCCGGCCGAGCGTGAACGGTTTGACCTGTTCCGCCCGGCCGGACCCGCGGCGGGGCTGCTGGTGTTCGTGCACGGCGGCTACTGGATGGCGTTCGACAAATCCGTCTGGTCGCACTTCGCCGAAGGGGCGTTGAAACGCGGCTGGGCCGTGGCGATCCCCAGCTACAGCCTGGCACCGGAGGCGCGCATCGCGCAGATGACCCGGCAGATCGCCGCAGCTATCACCGCCGCCGCGCAGCGGGTTGACGGGCCGGTGCGGCTGACTGGGCATTCCGCCGGCGGGCATCTCGTTGCGCGCATGGCCTGCGCCGACAGTCCGCTGAACCTGGGCGATAGGCTGGCGGGCGTGGTGTCGATCAGCGGGCTGCATGACCTGGAGCCGTTGGCGCGCACGGCGATGAACGCCACGCTGCGGCTGGACAAAGAAGAGGTTGCCGCCGAGAGCCCCGCGTTGCTTGCCCCGCGCCCCGGCCTGCCGGTTGGCGCCTGGGTCGGCGGCGGCGAGCGGCCCGAGTTCATCCGGCAGGCCGGTCTGCTGGCATCGGCCTGGCCGGGCACCGTGCTGACGATCGAAGGCGACTACCACCACTTCAACATCATCGACGCGTTGCGCGCACCGCACTCGCCCCTGATGAACGCCGTGCTGGGTTGACCTAGATGGGAAGCGGCCGGGGCGCATAGGTCGCGTCCAGCCGCATCCGCAGGTAGTCCGCCCCGGTCACCGCGGGATATTTCGCCGCCCCCGTGCCGGGAAGGGCGGCAATCACGCTGTCCGGGTTCGGGTCCAGAAAGAAGGCGATGGACCGCCGCGCCCGCGGCGGCGGCAAGACACGGTGCGGTGTGGAAACGTAGGTATCGTTCGACCAGCGCATCAGACAATCGCCGATATTGACCACATAAGCCCCCGGTACATGCGGCACGTCGGTCCAGTTGCCGCCGCGCGGGCGCACCTGCAACCCGGCGACGCCATCGGTCATCAACAGCGTGATCGAGCCATAATCGGTATGCGCCCCGGCGCCGATGCCCTCGGTCGCGGCAGGGTAGGACAACACGCGCAGCGTGGCCATCGGCTCGGTGAAATGCGGCGCGAAGAACCCTGGAGGCAGGCCCAGCTCTGCTTCGAACGCACCGTGCAGCGCCACGCCCAGATCCAGCGCGGCGCGATAATAGGCCAGCATCGCCCCGCGGAAGCCGGGCAGGCCGGAAGGCCAAACGTTGACGCCCCGGAACGGCTCTCCGGCCAGAACGCGCGGATCGTCGGGGGGCATATCGAAACCGATGTTGAACGCCTCCTTGCGGTCCATCTGGCCGCTCTTTTCATCCAGCGCCTCGGAACCCTGCGCCGCCCAGCCCCGGTTGTGAGGGCTGCGGCGGATGTCCAGCGGCGCCTTGTCTGCCTCTGGCAGCGCGAAAAACGCATCGGCCTGCGAGAAAACTTCGGCAATCTGCTCTTCGGGCACGCCGTGGCCGGATAGCAGGAAAAACCCTGTCTCGCGGCAGGCTCGGCCCAGATCGCGGACAAAGCCGGCTGTGTCTTGCCCGCCTGAATATCGTTGCCAGTCCAGTACCGGTATCATGGCTGTCCCTCTCTGTTGGCTGGGCGCGGGCGCGGCGCGCGCCCGGTGATCAGCCGGTCGACCTGTGCCGCAACCTTGGCCAGGTGACGCGCGCGGCTGGCTTCGGTCGAGCTGTCCATCAGGTAATGCGCCGCGAACACCTTTCGCGCGCGCGGTACCAGCAACCAGCCGATCCCGCGCATCAGCGTGCGTTTTCCGGGCGCGCCCACCGCCAGCGTCAACAGGCGGCTGGCGCCGCAAGTGGTGAACACACCCATCCGGGTGATGTGCGTCAGGCCCGGGCGGATCGTCTCGCCCTCGGCGCGGGGCATGAGGAAGGCGATCCCAGGAAGCATCACCCGGTCCAGCCAGCCTTTCAGCACCGCGGGCAACCCGTACCACCAGGTTGGATAAACAAAGATCAGCGTGTCCGCCCAAAGAAGATCGGCGCAATCTGCACCCACGCCATGCGCTGCGGGGCTGTCGGTGCCATAGCCCGCATGCGCCGCAGCGCCGAGCGCGGGGTCAAACCCTTCGGCATAGAGATCGCGCAGGCGCAGCTCGGCTCCGGCGGCGGACAGACGCGCCAGCACCACGTCGCGCACCGCAGCGGTATAGCTGTCGGGGCGCGGATGGCAGTAGATCACAAGCGCGCGCATCGGCTTGCCTCCTTTGCGGCAACGCGTTCCCCGGGCATCGCCCCGGCCCGGTTGGGGCGGCGGGAAACGCTGGTGAGTGTCATCATCGTCTCAGCCCGTCCACGGGTCCAGCTCGGCGAAATCCGGAAGGGTCCGATCAATCTGCACGCCGTTGCGGATCACGATCCGGTCCGACTGCGGGCGGGCGAAAAGCTCTGTCCAGCTGCGCGCCTTGCAGATCACCAGATCCGCCGGCGCCCCCGGTGTCAGCGACGGCGCGGCAAAGCCGCAGGCATGGGCCGGGGCGGTGACAAACGCCTGCGCCCAGTCCAGTGCGGCGTGGTCCAGATGGGCGATACGGGTCGCTTCGCGCATCACCTCGATCATGTCGAGATCGCCATAAGCGTAAAACGGATCGCGCGTGTTGTCCGAGGCAAAGCCGACCGTGATGCCGCGCGCGCGCATTTCGTGGACCAGCGTCACGCCGCGACGGCGCGGGGTGCGCCCGGCCTGCCTGTCCTGCAGGTACATGTTGCACATCGGCAGGCTGACCACGGCAATTCCGGCCTCGGCCACCAGATCAAGCGTGTGCATCGCCTCGATCTCGTCCTGGGTCGAGAGCGAGCAGCAGTGCCCCACCGTAACCGCACCGGCAAAGCCGGTTTCCAGCACCGTGCGGGCGATGGCGCGCAGCGTGGCCGAGGACGGGTCGAGCGTTTCATCGACATGCAAGTCTGCGGCAAGGCCGTAGCGCTGGGCCAGCGAGAAGAAATAGCGCAGGCGCGCCTCAAGATCCGGCGCGGGATATGCGACGCAGCCCAGCACCCCGCCGCTGGCCGAGACCAGCGCGGCGGTGCCGGCAAAGGCCGTTTCGGGCCCGACCTGATCGACCGACACCAGGCAAACCCCCTGCAAGGCGATGCGCCCGGCCCAGTCCTGCCGCATCTCGCGGAACACCGGAAAGCTGATCGCATCCTGCGGCGGCAGGCTGTCCAGATGGGTGCGGATCGCCCGCGTGCCATGGGCGAAGGCACAGCGCAGCGAGAAATCCATCCGCGCCCGCACGTCCTCGGCGGTCCAACGTGCGGCCCGGTCCGCGGCCACGGTCTTGAGCGCCCCCATGAAGCTGCCATCGGGATTGGGGGCGCGGTTCCAGATGTGGCCCTTGTCCAGATGCGTGTGCATGTCGACGAAAGCCGGCAGAACCATCGCGCCGCCCATGTCCACCGTCGTGGGGGCCGGCCCCTGCGCTAGCGTGGCGCCATCCAGTGTCAACGACAACGGCGCCAGATCCCCCGGCAGGCCCAGAAAACAGGCCGGCGTGCGCAGATTGGACAACGTCACCGGCCCGCCCGGCAGGGTGCGGAAATCCGTCATGACCGGCGCGCGCCCGATGGGAAGGACATGCCCGCTACGTCAGCTGTGATCCTGGTCAACACCACCCTCCGGGCCATCGCCTTGGGCCGGCCGAAGACGGTGCCCAGTCAGCCGCAGTGTCGGACATTTCCGCGCGCGGCGCATCTACCCTGCTGCACCGCGGCGCGAAAAATCGGGTAACTGCCTGTTTTTTCGCCAAGGCAGCGCCTCCGGCCCCATGGGCGATGGTACATCGCAGGACGGGCGCGTGGTTGCTCACCGGCCGGTCAGATCGTAGGCCAGCAGCCCGACGTGTTCGCGCACCGCGACGTTGAGGTTGTCGAGGTTGCGCGCCAGGTCCCAGTGCGGGCGCGGGCTGATGCCAATGCTGCGAAAATCGGTTGGCCAGGCCGTGATATTGGTCCAGCCGGCGCGCTCAAAGCTTTTCATGCTGCGCGGCATGTGATTGGCCGAAGTCACCAGAACCCAGTGCTGATCCGGGCGAGGCTGGATCAGCGCATAGGTCAGCGTGGCGTTTTCGGCGGTGTTGCGAGAGGCGCTTTCCAGCACCAACCGTTCCGGCGCGATGCCCTGCTGGGCAAAGAACATCCGCGCCACCGCGCTTTGCCCTTGCGAAACCCTGCCCAGGTCCAGCAACGAATTATGTCCGCCGGTAAAGATCACCTTGGCTTGCGGGAAGCGCCGCGCCAGCGCCAGCGTCTCGGTAAAGCGCTCGGCCTCGTCGTCGAACTGCGGCGCGCCCCAGACGCGCGTTTGCGCAGAAAGCTCTGCCCCGCCCAGCAGGATGATCCCGTCCACCTGCTGCAGCGGCGGCGCGGGCGGGTAGCGCTGTTCCAGCGGAACCATGACCAGGTGCCACAATGTCCAGTTGCCCACTGCCAGCAGGAACACCAGATTGACCACCAGCACCGTCAGCGCCAGCCGCCGCGCGCCACGCCAGACCGCGACCAGAGCCACCGCCAGAAGGATCACAATCCAGCTTTCCGGGCGGATCAACGTCCAGATCAGCTTGGACGCGATAAAGAACAGATGCTCCACCGGGGCACTCCTGCTTGCGCCGATGACACCGGACAGCGGTCATGGCAGTTACGCGGAGTGTTGCATCCCCCAAGGGCGGGTCAACCCCCTGCGCCGCGCCGTCGCTGACCAACGCCCGCCGACCCGCAATCTGCCCGGTTCTTGATCACAGATCAAAACTACTTATGCGAGAAATGCGTTTCATTCCGCCCTGCGCCAAACTGGCAATTATTTTGGGTTGGAAAAGCGGTTTGGCCCGTATAAGTCGGGCTCGTGTCTTGATCTCAGGTTCGGGCGAGCGATCGCCGATACGAGTGTCCGGAAGGTGGCCTGATTGATCCTTGCCACCCAATTCAAGAAGAAATTGCACCGGTAATGCTACAACTAGACGATCAAATTTCAGCGGTCCGCAAAAGCACATATTTCGATCAGGCCTGGTATTGCGAGCAATACCCTGATGTCGCGCTTTCGGGAGTGGACCCGGCCTGGCACTATGTGCGGATCGGCGCAGTGGTCGGGCGCGACCCTGGCCCGGCGTTCAGCACCAAGGGCTATCTGGGCCGCTATGGCGATGTTGCCCGCAAGAGATGGAACCCGCTGGTACATTTCGAGATTCACGGCCGCGACGAAGGCCGCAAACCGGTACCGGCCACAGCACCGGCCCCCGCGCCCATGCCGGACGCGGCCCGGCCTGCGGTTGATGTCGTGGTGCCGGTGTTCAACGCCCTGCCGGATGTGCAGGCTTGCCTGCGCTCGCTGGCCGAGGCCAGGACCGGCTGCACGATCCGTGTGCTGGTGGTCAATGACGGCTCGGATGCCGAAACCGGCGCCTGGCTGCGCGAGGCGGTGCGGACCCTGGGCACTGACACCGTACGGTACGAGCTGTTCGAGCATGACGGCAACAAGGGCTATACGGTGGCGGTGAACACCGGGCTGAAGGCGTCGAAGGCGCCCTATGTCGTTACGCTGAACAGCGATACGATCGTCACACCGAACTGGCTGGACGGGCTGATCCGCTGCATGCGCTCGTCACCCGAGATCGGGATCACCGGCCCGCTGTCCAACGCGGCCAGCTGGCAGAACGTGCCCGACCTTTACGGTGACGACGGCGCGTTTGCCATCAATCCCCTGCCCAATGGGATGAGCGCAGCCGACATGGCGCGCGTCGTCTTTGGCGCCAGCGCGCGCGACTATCCACGCACCACCTTTGTCAACGGCTTCTGCTTCATGATCCGCCGCGCGGTGATCGACGCGATCGGCTATATGGACGAGGCCGCCTTCCCCACCGGCTATGGCGAAGAGAACGATTTCTGCATTCGGGCGCAGGATGCCGGGTTTGCCCTGGCCTATGCCGACGACACCTACGTATTCCACGCCAAGTCGAAAAGCTTTGGCAGCGAACGGCGGGTCGCCCTGTCCAAGGCCGGGGGCGAAGCGCTGCGCGCCAAGCACACCGCCGAGAAATTCGCCCGGCTGGTGGCCGAGGTGGAAAAGACCGGCCCGATGGACCGCGTGCGCGCGCGGATCAAGGCGGCCCTGGCCTCCTGCACTCCGGCCCCTGCCGCCGCCCCGGCGGACCGCGACACCGCCCTGCGCGATGCCCATCAGCGCGCGGTCAAGGCGGCCGAAGGGCTGGTTCTGTCACCCGCGCCGTCCTATTCGCCCAAGGGGTACAACCTGGCGCCCGGCTTTGCCGGAGCCAGCATTGTGCTGCCCTATGCCCCGACGACCGGTGCGCCCGCCAACGTGCCCGCGCTGGACATCGGAGTGCATCTGCACCTGCACTATCCCGACCTGGCGGATGAGTTCATACGCTACCTGGGCAATATCCCCACCGCGTTTCACCTCTACGTGTCGGTTCCCGATGCTGCGCTTGTCGACGGGCTTGCCGCCCGCTTTGCCGCCGGATTGCCACGCGCCAAGGTGACCGTGCGCAGCTTTGAAAACCGTGGTCGCGACATCGGGCCGTGGCTGGCCGGGTTCGGCGCCCAGATGAAGGCCCATGATTACGTCTGCCACATCCATTCCAAGCGCAGCCCGCACAACCCCGGCAAGAAGGATTGGCGCAGCCAGCTGATGGGCAACCTGATGGGCTCTCCCTCGATCGTGGCCGAGGTGTTCCGCCTGTTCGACAAGAACCCGCAGCTGGGCATGGTCTTTCCCGAATACCACTGGTCGTTGTCTGGCCAGATCAGCTGGGGCACCAACTACGATGTGTGCGAACCGCTGGCACGGCGGATGGGGCTTTCTGTCTCGCGCAGCCGGCTGGATCTGTTCCCGGCCGGGTCGATGTTCTGGGCACGCGGCGCGGCGCTGAAACGGCTGTTCGATCTGAACCTGACCTTTGCCGACTTCCCGCCTGAGCAGGCGCAGGTCGATGGCACCACGGCCCATGCGGTAGAACGACTGCTGGGTACGATCGCAGTCCAGTCCGGGTTCCGGCTTCAGCAGGTACGCTCGTCCAAGCCATATGACCTGGTGAGCTACTTCACCGCTTCATGGCCCTATTCCGGCAAGTCCGGCGAGGAAATGAACCGCGTTGTCCAAGCCTATCGCGCCGCGCATGTCGAAGGCGCTGCCACCGTCGGTCTGATCTCGGCCAATGCGGGGGGGTATGACGTGGTTCCTGCGCACGAAGCGCTGGACCCCGACGTCGACTATCACCTTGTCGCCGACCTGCCCACAAACGACAGCGGCTATCTGAAGATCCACCCCTTCCCCTCGGATGGCGGCGCCAACTCCACCGGCAAGGCCCGCGGGATCAAGACCAACCCGTTTGCCTATCTCGACCGATACGAGGTGGGCATCTGGATCGACGCCAACGTGATGATCCGCGAAAGCCTTGAACCGCTGATCCGGTTGGCGCGTGACAATCCCCAGATCCCCGTGTTTGGCATTCCGCACCCGCAGCGCAATTGCCTATACGAAGAGGCGCAGGCGGTCATCAGCCACAACAAGGCCGATCCGGCCCGGGTGCAGGCCCAAGTCAAGAAATACGCCGACGAAGGCTATCCCAAGCACCACGGTCTGATCGAGACCAACCTGATGGTACTAAACCTGCGGCACCCGCAGATCCGCGCCCTGTTCGACCTGTGGCGCCGCGAAGTGTCGGAGCAGACCCATCGCGACCAGCTGAGCCTGAACTACGCGCTGTGGAAGCTGGGCCTGGACTGGATGCCGTTGATGCAGGAAGGCAAGAACCTGCGAACAGAGCCGCAGTTCGCCTATTTCGGCCACCGCGACAACAGCGGCTATCGCCCGGTGCAGATCGACGGTGCCCGCGTCATCGACCCGTCGGCACAAACGGAACAGACTACGGCAAAGGTGCTGATCAATGCCTGAACGTGACGGTTTGATGGTTCTGGCGCAGGCGACGACAGCCGACCTGGACGCCAACGCGGCAGCCATCGCACGCGGCAAGGGGCACAAGATCGACGTGCCCAAGATGATGATCTGGTTCCTGCCAGAGGTCACCCACGCACTGAAGGGCGGTGTGCGCACGGTTTTTGCCTTTTCCGAGCATATGTCGAAAAAGCACGGCACCCAGAGCGTTTTCGTGCTCTATTCCTTCACCGGGCGCGATTTCGATACGCGCGACCTGGTCGCATCGCTGATCGAGAACTTCCCCGACCTGAACTTCGTGGTGCGGGTGTTCCGGCGCGGGATCGACCGGGCCGAAGACCTGCCGCATTCCGAAATCGCCTTTTGCACGCTGTGGACCACCGCCTATGTGATGCTGCGCTACAATCAGACCCTGCGGAAGTTCTACTTCATGCAGGATTACGAGCCGATGTTCTACGCCGGCGGCGAGCTTTACATGATGATCGAGCAGACTTACCGGTTCAACTACTCGTGCATCGCCAACACGCCCGGTGTCGGGCGAAAATTCCTGCAATACAGCGATGACATGGTCAGCTTCCTGCCCGGCATCGACCGCAGCGTATTCTACCCCCCTGCGGGCAAGGGTGCCGGGAGCGAGCCTTACCGGATCGTGTTCTACGGCCGGCCCGAGAACGCGCGCAACGGCTTCTTCCTGGGCACCGATATCCTGAAGGCCGTCAAGGCCAAGCTGGGCGATCGCGTGCACATCGTTTCGGCCGGCGCGCAATGGGATCCGGCCGAATACGGGCTGGAAGGCGTGGTCGAAAACGTCGGGCTGCTGAAATCCATCACGGCTGTGGCCGATCTTTACCGCGCGTCCGACCTGGGTCTGGTGTTCATGGCTACGCCGCACCCGTCGTACCAGCCGCTGGAGTACATGGCTTGCGGCTGCGTCGTGGCAACCAACATCAACGAATCCAACAGCTGGCTGCTGAACACCGAAAACGCGCTGCTGATCGAGCCGATCGCGGATATCGCCGCCGACCGTATCGTGGCGCTGCTGGCCGACCCCGAGCGGCGCGAGCAGATGATCGCCAAGGGGCTGGAAACGATCGAGCGGCTGGACTGGGACACCGCGTTCTCGATCATCGAGAACCGGATCACCGCAGGCTGACATCGCGCCCTGGCGCTGAAACGCCACAAGCGTTTTCTGGCGCGCTGCGGGAAAAAGCGGTTTCGGCTGGCTTGTGTCTTGATATATGGCGGGTAAGAGCCGGAATTCGCACACCGGGGCCTGCCGGATTTGCCGCGCGCGACCAATGGGTCGCCCGGGTGCAGCCGTAGCCCCGGGGCCCGCCAGTGCTTTGGATGATGGCGCAGACCGTAGTTTGAGAGACAAGTTCTTCCGACGCTCATGACCAAGAAAAAGCAGAAGAAAAGCCAGCGGACGGCGGTTGTCGTTCTCGGGATGCACCGCTCGGGGACCTCGGCATTGGCCGGGGTGCTGGGCATTCTGGGCTGCGATCAGCCAGCGACGCTGATGAAGCCCAACGAGAACAACAAGAAGGGCTATTTCGAGTCCGACAAGCTGTATCAGCTGCACACCCGGCTTCTGGCCTCTGCCGCGTCCAGCTGGGACGACTGGATGGCCATGCCCAAGGGCTGGTTCGAAGGCCCGCGCGCGCTGGAATACCATGACCAGGCGATGGAAACGATGGCCGGAGAGTTCGGCAAGTCGCGCCTGTTCGTGCTGAAGGATCCGCGAATCTGCCGTCTTGTGCCGTTCTGGGAAGAGGTGCTGGACGACTTCGGCGCCCGGCCGGCCTATGTGCTGACCCACCGCAACCCGCTGGAGGTGGCCCGGTCACTGAACAAGCGCGACGGTATGCCGATTGGCCTGGGGCTGCTGATCTGGCTGCGCCATGTGCTGGAGGCCGAGGCCGGCACACGTGGCCAGCCGCGTTGCATCACCAGCTATGAGCAGTTGATCGCCAACTGGGCAGGCGTGGTGGACAAGATCCAGCAGACGCTGTCGATCAACCTGCCGCGCTTTTCGCAGGGCGCGGTGGCCGAGATCGAGAATTTCCTCGAATCCGATCTGCGGCACCAGCGCGAGTTGCACGAGAAGATCGCCCAGAACCCGATGATCACGGTCTGGGTGCGCGATACTTACGAGATCCTCGAATCCTGGCTGGCTTCGGGCGAGTCCGCTGACGATTACGACCGGCTGGATGAAATCCGCGCCGAGCTGGACGCCGCCGGGCCGGCGTTTGCCCAGGTGGTGCAGGCCGGGCGCAGTGCCACGCGGCAGCTGACCGCGAAAGTCGAGACGCTGGCGACAGAGCTGCAAGCCACCAAGGAAGAGCGCAAGGCGCTGACATCCGATCTTGAGACCGCCCAGGCCGACGCAACCCGGCTGGCGGCCAAGGCCGAAGAGATGCAAAAAGCCCTGACGGCGCGCGAAGAGCGGCTGAAGGCGCTGGACGAGGAACTGGGCACGATCAAGGCCCGGGCGACCGAGCTGGAAGCAACGGCGGCCGAACTTGAAACCATGCGCGAGACCCTGTCGGAAGCGCAAAGCTCTCTCGACGGGCAGTCGCGGCTGGCGGCCGAAGCCAGCCAGGCCCTGATTTCCGTGCAGGCATCCGTTGCCGAGACACAGATGGAGCTGGAGACCGTGCTGCGCGAGCGGGAAGCCCTCGCCACGCAGTTGGACGAGGCGCAGGACCAGCTGGCGCAAACCCAAAGCGCGCTGGCACAGCGCAGCCACGAAGCCGAAGAAACGCGCAACGAGTTGATCGCCCTGCGTGACGAGTACGAGGAGCGTGCGCGCGAGACCGAGCTTTCGCGCGAGCGCGAACGGTCCGAAGCCCTGCAGGTGCTGGAGCACGAGCGCGCATCCCGCGCGCAGGAACGGGCGGCGCTCGACGAGGAACGCGCGGCACGCGCCCGGGCCGAGGCAAGCGCCGCCGACCTGAACAGCAGACTGCAAACCCAATACGGCGAGATGGCCACGGTCAGCCGGTTTCTGGCGGAAAGCGAACAGGCGCTGAAGCAGGCACAGGCCGAATCCGAGGCCGCGCTGGCGGCACTCACGGCCCAAATTGCAGCCGAGAAGGCCAGCTCGGCCGCAGAGCGGGCGCGGCTTGCCGCCTCTGCGGCCCATTACAAGGCTGAACTGGATGCGATCCGCGCCAGCACCACCTGGCGCCTGATGCGGCCCGTGCGTTCGGTTCTGGATTGGATGCGCGGCGACCGGACCTGATCGCAGCAGCGTCTATTCCGCCTTGGCCTCTAATGCGCGCAGCCGGTTTTCCAGCGCGCGCTGGCGGCGATACGCCTGAAGCAGCACGAATGCCACCACCTGGTCCAGCGTGGCGGCAGCATTCTGTTCACCGGCGGCACGCGGTTCCGCCGGTTTGGCGTCACAGAACCCGTCCCGGAAAAGCACGCCGTCCTCACGCCCGAGAAATGTCTTGGCAATGCGCCGATAGCGCGGCTCCAGCGATTGTTCATAGCGGACCTGCCCGGCGCGATCCATCATCTCGTGCTGGTGAAACAGTGTCCGGCTGTCTTCGCTGACAGAGGCGGAGTATTTCAGCAGATCGCGGGTCAGAACGCTGAGCTCGTCACTGGTTTCGGCGAACTGGTTGACCATCCGCTTCAGCTCCAACGCGTCCATGGTCAGTCGTGGGTTGGAATTCCCCTCGGGAAGGGCAAAGTCGTCATCCCAGCGCAGGCCCGCCAGCGCCACGAAATCGCGTTCGATTGTACCGCCTTCGAACTGTGCCCTCTCGAACGGGCGCACGATCACGTTTTCTGTGCCGAACACGGTGGCAAAGCTGAAAATCTGGTCGAGTTGGCTTTTCTTGTACTCCTTGACGAAGTCACTGAACGTCCGCGATTGCAGGTTGAACTTGACCCATTGCGAATAGGCGCTTTGCAGCCACTGAACCTGGCGGCGGAGGTAAAAGACGATGCGGATGTCCTTGTTGCGCAGCGCCTCTCTGACCGTCAGGAAAAACGCCATTCCGCCGGCATCGTCGATCTTGCTGTGAAAGATCTCAGAGCTGACGATCAGAACAGGCGCGTCGATCCGGCCGATTTCGCGCCATTGGCGCAGGGCATCGGGGTTGGCGTACTGGCCCTGATCGGACAGCGGGTGATGTTGCAGACCCTTGTTGATCGACACCAGGCCGGTATCGGGGAAGACCACGCCTTGCTTGGCCAATCGTTCGCGGTTGGCCGCGAAAAACGACTGTAGCGCAGATGTACCTGTCTTGCCGGCTCCGACGTGAATGAAGATCTTCTGGGCCATGCAACCTCCCTAACAGCTTCGAGGAACACAACAAGGGCAGCCTGACGCCAGCAGCGTCCCGACCCGGCCATCAACTGGCCTCCCGCACGGGTTACTCGGATGCGGTGTCTGCTATCGCCAGCACTTGAACGGCTGACCCCTCCCCAGACACCGAAGTCCCCGAATCGCCCTTTATCACTTGTTCCCAGCTTTGCGCCACTTGTGCAAACGCCACAGGGTGCCGGTGGCTGCGCACGGCCATCGCGTTTTCGGCCCGGCAAAGGCCATAGGCCGCTTGGCGCGCAATGGCGGCCTCGATCAGCGCGGCGGGGTCCGCCGCTGCTTCGGGATCGGTGACAAAGACGCTCCAGTCGTAATCGGGAAACAGCACACCGGGCAGCATCCGGGGCAAATCGGCGGCCGCATGGGCGCCGGTTGGCGCGGCGTCGATCGGCAGCACGGTCCAGCCCGGCGCCGACACCGGGCGGGGGGACAGGGCGTAACAGTCAAACAGGCCCCATGCCGCCGGCGGGGGCGACAGCGGCCGGGTGCCATCCACCACGGTGTACAGCGCGAAGGGCTTGCGCCAGCCGGCGCGCCATCGGTCATAGATGACGCGGTCCGGTCCGATGGTGCCGTCCAGGTAGGCTGCCGCCGGATCAGGCGCATAGCCCAGGTCGCCGGCCCGGTGCCCCTCTGCCCGGCCCGGGCGGCCAAAACCGCCCTTGAACCCGACATGCAGGCATGGCGCTTCGCGGATGATCCGGTGCCGGCCTTCGAAGGTCTGCCACCAGTGGCGGTCCAGCACGCCGGTTTCGCGGATCGCCTGGAAATTCGTCCGGCAGACCGCGGCAAGATGATCCCATGCATGGCCGCGCCGGAACGCGCTTTGGGCAAAGGCGGTGTGCTGCGGCGGCTCGCCGTGAATCCACCCCGACAGGCCCAGGTGGAAATAGCGGATCGGTTGCAGCCCGATCAGCAGGTCCTCGCCCATCTGCGACAGCATGAACTCGGCATAGGTTGGCGCATACCAGTCGTCATCCTCGAAGATCAGCACTGTGTCGGGGCGGATGTGATCCAGCCCGGCCAGTACGTTGACCGACAGGGTATGCGGTGGATCGCCCTTGACCGGGGCCCGGCGCACATAACTGACCCAGTCCGGCAGCGGCATCTGGTCTGTCAGCGGCACCTGCCCGTCATCCACCACGACCCATTGCCGTGGTCGCACGGTTTGCGCCGCGACCATCTGCAGGCAACGGTAGAACGCCGCCGGGCGGTCGCCGGTCGGGGTCAGGATGGCATAGTCCCCCTCTGGCCGGTCTGCGCGCCGCGCGGCCACGGCGGCGCGGGTAAAGCCCAACCCGGGAAGCAGGCCAGAGGCGATCCGACGGGTGCGGTCTGCAATCATCCCAGCCTGAAGAGGCGGCAGGATCTCGGCCATCAGCCGATGGTGGCGGGCGATGTCTGCGGGCAGGCCGGTCACCACTTCTGGCGCTGCCTCGACATCGTCGACGGCGGTCAGTGCCACCGCGCCGCCGGTCATCGCCGGGATCAGCCCGGCCAGGCGCTCAAGCGCGTGGGCAAGCTGGCCATCGCGCGCCACCGCCCCGCCATCCATCGCTCCGAGGTCGACCGACGCACGCAGCAGCGCGGCCGCTCCATCGCGGATCCAGAACATCGACCCGGCGAAAAAGCCCCAGTCGGCCGGCATGGACGATGGCTTCAGCCCGGCCCGGCGCATCGCCGTGTCCAGGTGGGCGGCATTGTCCTGCATATGCGCCCCGCCGTGAACGTACAGCCCGCGCGGACCACCGATCTGCACGTCGGGCCGGTCGCGGAACAGCCGGGCAAAGGCCGCCACGCGGCCTGCGCTGCCCACCGTTCCGGCCAGCAGGGCGGCACGCCAGATGTCGGGCCACTTGTCGCCGGACTTTGAGTGCAGCTTGCAGTAAAAGCCATAACGCCGCGGCAGGGCGTCGAGCGTGGCCAGAAACGCGCCCAGGTCCTGCCCCTGGTTCGCAACAGGCACCAGCGTTGCACCGGGAAAGGCGGCGGCCACGTCCGCTGCGCGCTCGGGCGGGTGGCTGACATAGACATCGACAGAGGGCGGAAAGGCGTAAAGCGCACGGCGCAGCTCGGCGAAGGTGTGCGGGTGATAGGCGTGCACCAGCACCGCGTAATCCGCCGGGCCCGGCTCTGCCGCACGGGCGCGTTCGTGGTGCAGCAGCGCTGCCTCGCCCGGCGCCATCGCCCCGGCCTGCATCT
Source organism: Roseivivax sp. (assembly GCA_020441125.1). Taxonomy (GTDB): domain Bacteria; phylum Pseudomonadota; class Alphaproteobacteria; order Rhodobacterales; family Rhodobacteraceae; genus Mesobacterium_A. The sequence goes on along the minus strand of JAGRMT010000081.1, from coordinate 16,005 downwards.
CGGCATAAGCGAGACCCTCGAAGGCCGGGCCCGGATCATGGCCCAGCGCTGCGCCCCAATCCAGAAAATGCGCGGCGGCAGACCGGAAGGCGGCGGTCTCGGGATAGCGCGATTTGTACCACGCGGCATCAAACCACGGGCTGTCTGCGATCAGGCGTTCGTCATCGGGGTCAGCCATTGGCCCGGATCATCCGCTTCGGCGGCCGGCCCGGCGCTCTGTCGGGGCGTCCATTGGCATCGTGCTCGGCCTTGGTTGTCGGTCGGGCGGGTGTTGCAGATGCGCCCCGCGAAATCAAGCGCCGCCGCCCCGCCTTACAGCGAGACGGAGATACCCCCGTCGACGAACAGGGTGTGCCCGTTGACAAAGCTGGCCGCGTCCGA
>JAGRMT010000081.1:0-15481 GCA_020441125.1 Roseivivax sp. | reverse complement strand
GAAATAGCCCGGCGCGATGGCGTTGCATTGCAGCCCGTGACGCGCCCAGTCGGTCGCCATGCCCTTTGTCAGGTTGCCCACAGCGCCCTTGGTCGCGGTGTAAGGCGCGATACCGGGACGGGCCAGGGCCGTCTGCACGCTGGCGATGTTGATGATCTTGCCGGCCCCGCGCGCAATCATGTGCCGGGCGCAGGCCTGGCCGACATGGAATACGCTGGCGATGTTGGTTTGCAGAAGTCGCTCAAATGCATCGGCCGGGAAATCCTCCAGCGGGGCGCGGTGCTGCATCCCGGCGTTGTTGATCAGGATGTCGATTGCGCCGGTCTGCGCCTCGAACCCGTCGATGGCGGCGCGGGCGGCGGCATGGTCGGTCGCGTCAAAGGCCAGAGTATGCACCGTGGCGCCTTCGTCGCGCAGCATCTTGGCGGCGGCCTCCAGCTTGGCCGTGTCGCGCCCGTTCAGCACAAGCGCCGCGCCAGCCCCGGACAGGCCACGCGCCAGCGCCTGGCCGATGCCTTGCGATGACCCGGTCACCAGCGCCCGGCGCCCGGCCAGTGAAAACAGTTCAATGGAATGGTTCATGCCCGCCTCCGATTTGGTATACCATCAGCATGGCCGGTTCGCGCGCGCGGTCAAGCGCTCGTCACCGGACCGGCAGGAGGAGTGTCCATGCGTGTGATCGTGGCCCATGCGGCCAAGGACCTTCGGGTCGAGGAACGGGAAAAGCCGACGCCCGGCGAGGGGCAGGTGCTGGTGCGCCTGGCGGCAGGGGGGATTTGCGGATCTGACCTGCATTACTACAACCACGGCGGCTTTGGCCCGGTGCGCCTGCGCGAGCCGATGATCCTGGGGCACGAGGTTTCGGGCCATGTCGAGGCGGTCGGATCCGGGGTCAAGGGCCTTGCCGCCGGTGACCTGGTGGCGGTGTCGCCGTCGCGGCCCTGCGGCACGTGCCGATTCTGCCAGAAGGGCCAGCAGAACCATTGCGAGGCGATGCGCTTTTACGGCTCGGCCATGCCGTTCCCCCATATCCAGGGCGCGTTTCGCGAATGGCTGGTGGCCGACGCGGCGCAATGCGTGCCGGCACATGGGCTGACCGCCGGGCAGGCCGCCATGGCAGAGCCGTTGTCGGTGGTGTTGCACGCCGCCGGGCGGGCGGGCGATCTGATGGGCCGGCGGGTACTGGTTACCGGTTGCGGGCCGATCGGGCTGCTGGCGGTGCTGGTGGCGCGCGCCGCCGGGGCCAGCGTGGTGGCGACAGACATCGCCGCCTTTACACTGGACATGGCCAAGCGCGTGGGAGCCGATGCCGCGCTGAACGCGGCCCAGGCGGATGCGCTGGCGCCTTACACCGCGCACAAGGGCACGTTCGACGTGCTGTTCGAATGCTCGGGCGTACAGTCGGCGCTGGTTTCGGCCATCCCGGCGCTGCGCCCCGGTGCGGTTATCATGCAGCTGGGCCTGGGCGGCGACATGACGCTGCCGATGCAGGCGATCACGGCCAAAGAGATCGAACTGCGCGGCTCGTTCCGGTTCCACGCCGAATTCGCAACCGCGGTGCGGCTGATGCAATCCGGGCGGATCGACGTGGTGCCGCTGATCACCCAGACCCTGCCGCTGGACGAGGCGGTGCGGGCGTTCGAGCTGGCTTCGGACCGCAGCCAGGCGGTGAAAGCCCAGATCGCCTTCAGCTGAGGGCGATCTTGCGCCCTTCGCGGGCCGAGGCATAGATCGCCGCTTCGGTCCGCAGCACCGCCAGGTAGTCGCGCGCCGCGTTTTCAACCGGTGCGCCCCGGGTCATGGCCGCGATGACATGGGCTTGCAGGTGATGCACGCAATCGCCGCCGAAACCGGGCCATGTGTCGGCGGCCAGCACGGTCTGTACGGTCTGCTGGCCAAAGCGGCGCAGGTGCACCGCGCCGTCGCCGGTCAGGCTCAGCGTCCCCGCTGTGCCCTCGATCAGAGCCTCGCCCATGGTGCGGCGCAGGTTGTCGGCAGCATGGTCAAGATGGCGGTTGCCGTCGAAGATCGCGCGCATCCCGCCGGGATAGTCGAACAGGATGGTGCCCGCGTCCTCGCCCGCGATGACAGGGTTGATCCGTCGCAGGTCAGAATAGACCGCCGTCGCCGGGCCGAAGAGATAACGGAAGGTATCGACCCAATGCACAGCGGTTTCATGCACCAGGAACCGCGGCATCTGCTGAAAATAGGGTTGACGGTCCAGATAGGCGCGCGGGCCCTGTCCGTCGCCAGGGCGCAAACGGAAAACCGCCTGCAACGGCGTGCCGATCACACCTGCCTCGATCTGGGACTTGATCGCGCGATACCAGGGCTGAAAGCGGAAATTTTCGTGCACCACGATGGTGGCGCCATGTGCCTCTGCCAAGGCACAGATATCCTCTGCCTCGTCTAGCGAGGTACAGAACGGTTTCTGGCAGATGATCCAGCGCAACCCGTGCGCCAGTGCCGTGCGGATCGCCTCTGCATGGCCCGGCGGCGGAAGGATAATGTCAAGAAGGTCCGGGCGTGATGCGGCCAGCATCGTGGGCAGGTCGTCAAAGGCCGGCACGCCGGTCACTTCGGCCTTCGTGATGTCGCGGTCGCAGGCCCCGGCCAGCGTCACGACATCAAGCCGCGCCCAGCTGCCATAATGGAACTGGCTGAAATATCCCGCCCCCAAACAGGCTATGCGTACCGTCATGCCGGCTCTCCTTTTGCGTGTCATGACGTTGACGCCAGTCAGCGTAAAGTATACGTTAACTCATGCAAAGAGGCGCACAAAAACGGGCGTAATACAACGCCGCAAAGGAGAACGCCGCATGTTTGCCGTCACAGTGATGTTCAAGCTTCACCCCGGTTCCAACATGGCTTTTCTCTCGGCTCTCCGGGAAAACGCCACCTACTCCATTGCAACAGAGCCGGGCCGCCATCAGTTCGACATCTGCGCGCACAGCAGTGATCCTGACACGGTCTTTCTGTACGAGGTCTACCAGGACTCTGCCGCATTCGACGCCCATCTGGCCGCGCCGCACACCGTGCGGTTTTTCCAGAAATCCGAAGCGCTGGTTTCCTCGCGCGAGGTTATAACGTACGACGAAGTATGGCAGTAACCGACGACACCTGGACCGTTTACGCGGTCAAGTACGCCGACCGGGCCGCGCGCGTGCGCGGCGACAGCTTCATGTTCGACGACGCACCGGCACTGCCGCATCCCATGGACTATTTCATGTGGCTGCTGCGGCGCGGGCCCGAGGCGATCATGGTCGACACCGGCTATGACGCCGCCGAAGGCAGCGCACGAGGCCGGCCGATCCGGCTGGACCCGGCCGAAGCGCTGCGGCCGCTGGGCTTGATGCCGCAAGACATCACCACGCTGATCGTCACGCACCTGCACTATGACCACGCCGGCGGGCTGCACCTGTTTCCCAACGCCACGTTGCACATGCAGGCCGCCGAGATGGCCTATGCCACCGGCCCGTGCATGTGCCACGACACGCTGCGGATGCCCTTTACCGGTGCCCATGTGTGCGAAGCGGTGCGGCGGCTCTATTCCGGCCAGGTGGTGTTTCACGACGGCGATGCGCAGATTGCTGACGGCGTCACGGTGCATCGGATCGGCGGCCATTCACGCGGCTTGCAGGCGGTGCGTGTGCGCACCTCGGCGGGCTGGCTGGTACTGGCCTCGGACGCGGCGCATTTTTACGAGAACATCCGCCGCCGCAAACCGTTTCCCATAGTCGTCGACCTGCAAGACATGCTGGACGGATTCGCCACGTTGGAGCGACTCGCCTCGTCGCCCGACCTGATCGTGCCTGGCCACGATCCCTTGGTGCGGCAGGTTTTCGCCCCCGGACCGGCCGAACATGTCACCCGGCTGGATGTCGGGCCGCAAAAACCCATCCCCACAGGGCGCTGAGACCGCAAACTGCGGCAAGCTGCGGCAATGAATACCACGGTATACTGTAGACGCCGCGCCCGCGTTCGCCTAAAGCCAACTCAAGCTGAACGAAAGGGTTGGACACATGGCTGAACCGAATACCCCCGACATCATCTACACCAAGGTGGACGAAGCACCCGAGCTGGCCTCGGCCTCGCTCCTGCCGGTGATCCAGAGCTTTGCGGCCGCCGCCGGCGTTTCCGTGGGCACCAAGGACATCTCGCTGGCAGGTCGCATCATCGCCACCTTCCCCGAGTCCCTGACCGAGGCGCAGCGCCAGAGCGACGACCTGGCCGAACTGGGCGAGCTGGTGAAGCAGCCGCAGGCCAATGTCATCAAGCTGCCCAACATCTCGGCCTCTGTGCCGCAGCTGGTGGCCGCGGTGAAAGAGCTTCAGTCGCAGGGCTATGCCCTGCCCGACTATCCCGAAACGCCCGAGACCGACGCCGAGAAGAAGATCCGCGCCCGCTATGACGCGATCAAGGGTTCGGCGGTGAACCCGGTGCTGCGCGAAGGCAACTCGGACCGCCGCGCCGCCATCGCGGTGAAGAAGTTCGCACAGGCCAACCCGCACCGCATGGGCGCCTGGTCGAAAGACAGCAAGACTCGCGTTGCCACCATGGGCCGCGACGATTTCTTCTCCAACGAAAAATCCGTGCGCCTGGACAAGGACGCCGTGGTGCGGATCGAGCATGAGGCCGAAGACGGCACCATCACCGTGCTGAAGGACGGCATCAAGTATCCGTCCGGCGCCGTGGTCGACGCCACCTTCCTGTCGGCCAAGGCCCTGGATGCGTTCCTGGCGAACGAGATCGAGAAGACCCGCGAAGAGCCCGGTGTGCTGTTCTCGCTGCACATGAAGGCGACGATGATGAAGGTCTCTGACCCGATCATCTTCGGCCACGCGGTCAAGGCCTGGCTGGCCCCCGTGTTCGACAAGTTCGGCGCCCAGCTGGAGGCCGCCGGCGTGAACCCCAACTCGGGGATGGGCGACCTGCTGGCGCGGGTCAAGGACATGCCCGAAGTGATGGCCGCGATCGACGCCGCCAATGCCGAGAATCCGCCGATTTACATGGTGAACTCGGACAAGGGCATCACCAACCTGCACGTCCCGTCGGACGTGATCATCGACGCCTCCATGCCCGCGCTGATCCGCGCCGGCGGCAAGGGCTGGGGCCCGGACGGCAAGGAAGCCGACTGCGTCTGCGTCATCCCCGACAGCAGCTATGCCCCGGTCTATGACGAGACCATCGAGTACTTCAAGCAGACGGGCGCGCTGGATCCGGCAACCGCCGGCGCGGTGCAGAACATCGGCCTGATGGCGCAAAAGGCCGAGGAATACGGCAGCCACCCGACCACCTTCGAGATCGCGTCCAAGGGCATCGTTCGCATGGTCACGGCCGAGGGCGTCGAGCTGCACCAGCACGCGGTCGACGCGGGCGACATCTGGCGCTCTTCCTCCGCCCGCAAGGCGCCGATCGAAGACTGGGTCAAGCTGGCCATCGACCGGCAGAAGGCCGAGGGCTGCGAGGCGATCTTCTGGCTGGACGCGCAACGCGCCCATGACGCCGAGCTGATCGCCTATGTCGAGCCGATCCTGGCCGCCGCCGGTGTATCGGACAAGTTCCAGATCCTGGCCCCGCGCGAAGCGACGCGCCAGACTCTGGAAACCATCCGCAAGGGTGAAACCTCGATCGCCATCACCGGCAACGTGCTGCGCGATTACCTGACCGACCTGTTCCCGATCCTGGAACTGGGCACTTCGGCCAAGATGCTGTCGATCGTCAAGCTGATGCAGGGCGGTGGGCTGTTCGAAACCGGCGCCGGCGGCTCTGCCCCCAAGCACGTGCAACAGCTGGTCGAGGAAAACCACCTGCGCTGGGACTCGCTGGGCGAATTCTGCGCCTTGGGCGAAAGCTTCAAGTTCCTGGCCGATGTCAGCGGCAACGCCAAGGCCCGGGTGCTGGGCAACGCGGTCGATGCCGCGACGCAGGGCATCCTGGACCATGACCGCTCGCCCTCGCGCAAGGTCGGCCAGCCCGATAACCGCGACAGCCACTACTGGTTCGCCCGCTACTGGGCCGAGGCGCTGGCAGCCCAGTCGGACGATGCCGGCCTGGCCGCCCATTTTGCGCCCGTCGCCAAGGCGCTGGCCGAAAAGGAAGGCGCGATCCTGTCCGAGATCGCCTCGGTTCAGGGCAAGCCCGCGGATTTGGGCGGCTACTACCACGCCGATCCGGCCAAGGTGGCCGCGGTGATGCGCCCCTCGGCGACGTTGAACGCCATCATCGGCTGAGCCGTCAGACCCAAGACAAACGAGAACGCCCCGGCCAAGGCCGGGGCGTTTTGCTTTTGGCTGTTGCCGTGCGCCCGATCAGCCCGCGGCGAAAGACAACCGTTTCAGCAAAAGACCCAGCGGCCGCGGATCGGCGTTGATGCCAAGGTCGCGCGGCGACAAGGCAGGCTGCGCCGTCAGGTGCAGGGCAAAGTCGGTGTTCTCGGTCCAGCCGGTCAGCGGCACGGCGATCGGCTTTGCCTGCTCGCTCAGCTCTACCCGCGTTTCGCGCTGGCCTTCGGCGCGCAGGGTCACGGTCAGGCGCGGCTGATCAGCGCCGCGCGGCAGCGCCGCAGCATCAAGGATCAGCACCTTACCAGCCTCGGGCCGCAGGTATCCCGGCAGGACCAGCGCCGAAGCACCGCCCAGCATCCACATGCCAGTGCCGGGTTCGGGCGGCGCCCAGCCCGCCGCCGTCAGCGGCGCGACGAAGGTGCCCGCCACCGTCAGATCAAGCGGGGTGTCCAGGGACACCACCGGGGGGTCGATCCGTTCAACCATCAATCCAAGCAGCCGGTCGTCCTGGGACAAGCCCTGCTGTACCGGGCTGGTCAGCCGATCCAGCGTCAGCGTCACCGGGGTATGCGCGGCCCCGGGCGCGTGGTGCGGAGTGAACATCCGCACCCGAACCGTGCGCGGGGTAGTCACGGTGATTTCGGCCTCGGGTGTGCCGGGGCTGTCCAGCAGCAGCGTGCGCGGTTCCTCGGCGCTTGCGCCAAATACCCGCAGCGACAGCACCAGAGGCACCGGTTCGGGAAAGCGCGCGGCATCGACCAGCACCGTGGCGACACGGTCGCGCGACCACATCGGATCATGCGCCGTGTGCCAACCGGTACCCAGCAGAAACCCGTCAGCCAGCCAGACCCGCGTCAGCGGGCGTTCGAAAAGACAGCGTGGGGCGACCCGCATCGCTCAATCCTCCTCGGGCGTGACAAACAGGTCGGTCAGACCGAACCCGGCGATTTCGCGCGTGGCGCCCAGCGCCAGGTCGGCAGGGGTGGCAACGCTGTCGGCGACAACCGACAGCACCGCCGGTGCGGTATCGGCCAGCAAAGCGGCCGGAACAGCCAGCCGCAGCCGCAGCGGCATGTCGGTGGTACAGGTCTGCGTTGCCAGAACGGTACCATTCAGCGCCGCGGTCAGCGTGACCGGCGTGTCGGCGTCGGCCACCGGCCGCGCCAGCACCGTCAGCCGCAACGGCCCGGCACCCGGCAACAGCGGCAAGGCCAGTTGCACCGCGCCCCCAGCAGAGCCCGCGCCCCAGGCGGGCGAGAAGGACAGCCCCGGCGCGACCAGCGCACGGTGACGGTCGCGCGACAAGTCGATGTGCAGCCGCCCTTTGCCGTCGGACCAGGCGACGGAGTTGTGCAGATAGGCCAGTGGATTGGCCCAGTGCGGATCAAGCAACGTGACCGCGACCAGTGCAACATATCCTTCGCCTTCGGGCCCACCGAAGGCCGGGGCGTGCAGCGTCAGCGCCAGATCGCCCTGCCCGTCCAGCGCGGTCGCGGGCACGCGCACCAGCACTTGCGACGGTATCGCACCATCGCCCGGCGGCAGCGTGAACAGCGGCGTTTCCCCCGCGCACAGCCGCAGCGGCGTCAGCCGCCGGTGCGGCGCGCCGGTCGCCAGTTCGACCAGCACCAGCAGATCGCCCTGACCATCCGCCACGCACCCGTCGGCACGCAGGCGAACTGTGCCCTGCGCCTTGGCCAGGCGGCGGCCGCGCGGCTCTGCCGCGTGCCAATGATCGTCGAAGCGCAGCATCAAAGGCGGCGCGTTGTGCCAGGCCAGCGCCGCTTCGCCGCTCAGCAACTTGGGCCCGCGCGGCGCCTCGAACGGGGTCGTGGCGGCGGCCACCAGGGCGCGCGCGGTCTCGTCCCAGCCCGAAACGTCGATGGCCTGTGCAGGTTCCGCCGGCGTTTCAGACAGCGTCGCGATGCGGGCGGTCCAGGCGGCGAAATCCTCGGCGTCCAGTGCGTCGGGCGCGTCGGGCAAGGCGCCGCGGCTGGCCAGGCACGGCTTGCCAAAATGCGCGCTTTCTGCTGCCGGAGAGACCCAGGCCGGGATTTCGCCGGGGAACAACGTGACCAGGCAATGGCGGTACAGCCAGGCCTGCTCGGCCTCGGTGGTGCCGTTCAGGATATGAATCTGGCCGTTGATCCGTGCGTCGCGTGCGACCCGGTCCAGCGCCGGCATCCCCTCGGCGGCGACGCGACCGGCGATCACCAGGTGCAGCGGTTCGTCGGCTTCGTCCTCGGCCAGCCGCAGCCAGATACGGCGCAGCAGGTCAGGGTTGAAGCGGGGGTGCCAGTCGCCCGGCGCCAGGGCAAAGCGCTTGCCCGCGAAGCGTTCGATGACCGCTTCGGCGTCATCTTCTGACCCGTCCTGCGGTGCAGTGCTGCCAAACGGGATCGTCACCACATCGAGCAGCCCGCGCCGGACCGACGCAGCCGCGGCCGTGGCTTCGCTTGCCGCGTAATCGTTATGCACGATCACCCGGTCGGCCAGTTGCAGCAGCCGCGTCGCGCCCTCGCGGAAGCGCGTCGCGACATCGGCGGCAAAGAGATAGGGATGACGCAACGCCGCGAGGTCATGCACCAGCGCAACCACCCGCAGCCCGGCTTGCGCCTTCAGGTCTTCCAGCACGGTCAGGCTGTCGCGATCCTCTGCCCAGACGGGCGAGGCCAGCACCACGACCGCGCCATGGGGCAGCGAAGCGGCGGGCACGCCGGGGCCGGTCAGCCCGGCCATGTACGAGGCCACACGCCCGGCCTTTACAAAGCGGCTCGGAATGTCGGCAAAGACCTGCGCAGCCTCATGCCAGGCGATGCAGCGTGCGTCGGGCTCCTGCTCCAGCAACGCCTCGGCCATCCGCTGTACTGCACGCACGGAGCCGAAGGAGTGCGGCTCGGCCCGGCTCAGCGCGCTGACATCCAGAACGACGGCAGACGGCGCAGCGCGCAGCACTTCGGGCGCGGCACGCGGCGCGGCCAGTGCCGTGGCATAGGCTTCGGCGGTGGCGCGTGCGTGCTGCTGCCAGCTGTGGCGCTCGGCAAATGCGGCGCGTTCCGGTTCGGGCGCCGGGCCGCGTTCTGCCGCGCGCATGACCGCCGCGGCGATCGAGGCTGGATCGCCCGGATCGCAATATTCCGCCAGCGCGCCAAAGCTGTCGCGTTCGCCCGGCAGATCGGACAGCACCAGCGGCAAACCGGCGGCCGCTGCTTCCAGCGCTGCGAGCGAGGTGCCTTCGCACCAACTGGGCAGGGCAAAAGCCCGCGCCCCCGCCAGTGCAGAACGCAGCATCGCGCCACCCGGCTCCAGCCGCCCGGGCAGGATCAGGCGGTCGCCGGCTTCCTCGATCACACGCTCGGCATAGGCCGGATGCGCCTGGCGCCCGATCAACACCAGACGCATCGAGGTGTCGCGCAACGCCCGCGCCAGCAACAGCTGGTTCTTGCGCTCTTCGATCCGGCCGACACAAACGACATAGTCTTCGCCCGGTTCCAGGTAGGCATCGCGGAACAGCGCCGGATCGCCGTCGCGCCACAGCGCCGCGTCTACCGGGTTGGGCACGACCGAGGCGCGCGTATCGGGCACGCTGGCGCCCATCTCGGCCAGGGCCGCGCGCTCTGCCGCGCTCAGGAACACCACGTGATCGGCAAGGCGCAGCATCTCGCGCAACATGCCGTGATAACCGGGCAGAATCTCTGGCCGCGCACCACGGCCGCCAAGATGCGCGCGCACCCGGTTCGCCTCCTCGGCCACCGCTGCGGCATCGTCCAATGCCATGAAGGGCAGCCGCGCCTGCCAGAAATCGTGCAGGCCCAAATCAAGGTAGATCGGTGAGAAGATCACCGTCTTGCCCGCGCTTTTCAGCTGTCGCAGCAGGCGCAGCGCATCATTGGGCGGCCATACGTTGAACAGGTGGGCCACGTCCTCGGGACAGTCCAGCACCGAACGTATCTGGGTCGATTGCGCGGCATAGCCCAGCGCGCGCAGCTCGGCCGCGGTGCGCGGCACACGCAACGACGGACCGCCCTGGGCTTTGTCCTCGCCATGCATCAGAAGGCGCACGGGGGGCAGCTGGGGCAGCGGCGCCGCGTCCGAGGGCTGGCTGCGCTCGCTGTCGGGGGCGCCCTGTGTCATCTTGCTCGGCCTTCTTGGTTGGTTGAACGGGTTTTGCAGATGCGTCCCGTGAAATCAAGCGCCCGGCGCTTCACTCGGCCGCCTGCGCCCGGCACCAGGTACAGACCGCGGTGACATCTTCGGGCAGCCGTTCGGCCAGATCGCCGGCAAAGGCCAGGAACGCGTCGAGGTATCCCGGCGCCACCGCCGTGACCACCGGCACCCCGGCGGCGATCGCTTCGCCGATCACCGGGCGGAAACCGCGGCCCTCGGCCTCCTGCTTGCCGAACTTGTTGACCACCAGCGCCCCGGCGCCGGCTTCAAGCGCCGCGGCGACCAGGCCCACGGCCCGCTCCAGCCCGTCCGGATCCAGCCGGCAGCCTTCGGCCATCGGTCCCAGGCTCTGGCTGATCGGCACCACGGTGCGCGAGGGCAGAACGTGCAGATCCATCCGGCACTTGTCATGGTGACTGGTTTCCGTGTTGATCTGCACCGCACCAGCCACCGCTACGCCGGCGGCGCGCAGCGCTTCGGCGGTTTCGCGCATCAGGCGGTCAGCCGCCCCGCGCCCCTCTGGCATCACATAGCCTAACATCTGTCTTCCCTTGCAACCTGCCTGCCCCGGATACAAGATGAACACGATCCGGAAAAGACGGGCGTGGGAGGAGACACCATGGCAAAGCCACAAACCCCCTTCACCGCGGGCGCGGCATGACCCTGCCGCTGGGCGTGATCCTGGCCGGGGGCAAGGCAACGCGCATGGGCGGCAGCGACAAGGCGCTGCTGACGCTGGGCGGACAGACCCTGCTGGCGCGTGCGGCGGCGCGGCTGGGTCCGCAGGTATCGGGCATGGCGGTCAGCGCCAATGGCGATCCGGCGCGCTATGCCGACGTCGGCCTGCCGGTGCTGGCCGATAGCGTGCCGGGCTTTCCCGGGCCTCTGGCGGGGGTGCTGGCAGGGCTGGACTGGGCCGCCGGCAAAGGCGTTCCGGCCATCGTCACCATTGCCGTCGACACTCCGTTCTTTCCCAAGTCGCTGGTGCAGGAGCTGACATCAGCCGCGCGCGACCTGGCCCATCCGATGGCCATCGCCACGACCTCAGACGCTTCGGGCGAAACCATTCGTCACCCGACGTTCGGGCTGTGGCCGACCGACCTGCGCGAAGATCTGCGGGGCTTCATCAACGAAGGTATCCACAAGATGCTGCTATGGGCCGACATCCACGGTGCCGCCGAAGCCCGGTTCGATGCAGGGCGCAACGATCCTTTCTTCAACATCAACACCCCCGCCGACCTGTTCGCGGCGGAAGGCCTGTTCGATGGAGAGACCAAATTCGTTCCCTGAGCCTTTGGCGCAGGGGAACAGCAAGAAACAGGGGCGCGCGACACACGGGAGGAGACGGAGCCTGCCTGCCATGAAAGTGTACGGAGTGACCGGCTGGAAAGACGCCGGGAAAACAACCCTGATCGAACGCCTTGTGTCCGAGTTGACAGAACGCGGCTATTCCATCTCGACCGTCAAGCACGCCCACCATGCCGCCGATGTCGATCACCCCGGCCGTGACAGTCATCGTCACCGCCATGCCGGCGCCGGCGAAGTGCTGCTGTCCTCGCCCACCCGCTGGGCATTGATGCACGAGTTGCGCGGCGCGCCCGAACCGGCCCTGCCCGAATTGCTGGCACGCCTGTCCCCGGCCGATCTGGTGCTGGTAGAAGGTTTCAAGCGCGAGCCGCACCCCAAGATCGAGTGCCGCCGCGAAGCGATGGGCAAAATGCACCACGAGGACGACCCAAGCGTGCGCGCCATCGCCGCCGACGGGCCGGTCAAGACGACCCTGCCTGTGTTTGCGCTGGACGATGCCAAGGGCATCGCAGATTTCATTCTCGCCGACCTGGGCCTGTGATCGCGGATCGCGTGGCAGTGCTGGATTGGTCCGCCGCCGGCCGCCCGGTTGTTGGCTCAAACGCCATATGGCTGGGTATCGCCGGGCCTGACGGTGTCAGCGCGCAAAACCTGCCGACACGGCACCAGGCCGAAGCCCGCCTTCGCGCACTGGTCACCGAGACCCTGGCGGCGGGTGAGCGGTTGTTGCTGGGCGCCGATTTCGCCTTTGGCTATCCGCCCGGTTTTGCCCGGGCATTGACCGGCACTTCTGCTGCGCTGGCCGTGTGGCACTGGCTGGAACAGCACATTGAGGACCACCCGGACAACAGCCACAACCTGCGCCACGTGGCGGCGGCGATAAACGCGCGCTTTGCCGGCGGCGGGCCGTTCTGGGGCAACGGTGCGCGGGCCGAGGTGCCCGGATTGCCGCGCCGGCGTCCACCACTGCCCCCGGGGCTGACCGCGCATCGCCCTGCGGATATCGCCGCCCGCAGCAGTGGCGGCACTCCAAAATCGGTCTGGCAACTGGCCGGTGCCGGAGCGGTCGGGGCGCAAAGCCTGACCGGGTTGCCGGTGCTTGAACGGCTGCGCCGGGCATTTCCCAAAACGCTGGCGGTTTGGCCTTTCCAGCCCGCCGACACCTCCGTGGTGGTGGCCGAAGTCTATCCGTCGATGTTGTCGGCCGAAGTACGCGCGGCAGAGGCGGCCGAAGGGGCGGGCGCGTGCCGGGACCGGGTGCAGGTCACGCTTCTGGCCAGCGCGCTGCTGCGCCTGTCGCAGGCCGGCACTCTGGGTGAGATGCTGCATGACAGGCGGGCGGGCGAAGACGGCCAGATCCTGGGCGCCGGGCACGTGGCGACGTTGCGCGCAGCCCTGGCGGACTAGCGCTCCGCCCCACGCCGGATCAGGTAGGCGGTCGCGCCCTTCTCTTCGGCCATGCCGAGAAAGGCGTGCCCGGCCTGGGCGCAGAAATGCGGCATGTCGATCACCGCGGCCGGATCGCTGGCCAGCACGCGCAGCACGGCGCCGGGCGGAAGCGCCAACAGCGCCTTGCGCGCCTTCAGCACGGGCAAGGGGCACAAAAGCCCGATGGCGTCGATTTCACGGTCCCAGTCCATATCGCCGGTGATAGGCCCGCGCTGCGGTCCTGTCCATCGCGTCAGGTTCGGGTATCCAACGTCAGGGTCACCCGCTCGCCCGCGAACCAGGTCATGCCGTATTCAACTGGCCGGCCCTGGGCGTCGATGTTGATGCCGGTGGAGTACAGCACCGGGTCGCCCTCGCGGCAGTGCAGGTGCAGCGCCTGTACCGCCGTTGCCGCCATTGCCGTCAACCGCGTCGTGGCGCGGGTATAGTCAGCCACTCCGGCGCGTCGTAGCGCCTCTGTCACGCTTGTGACTTCGGCCAAATAGATGTCGAGGCCGGGCAGGCGGGACAGGGGAAAGTGGCTCTCGAACAGGGCGATGGGCATCCCGTCGGCCAAAGACAGCCCGTGATAGACACAGATCTCCTGCCCGGCGGGCAGTTCCAGCAGACGCGCTTCGGCCTCGGTTGCTGCGCGGCGTTCGATCTGCAGCACGCGCTTGTCGGGCGTACGCCCGGCGGCCAGCACGTTGCGGTGAAAGCGCACGCGCGCACCGATCGGGTATTCAGTAGGCCGCGCAGTGACGAAGGCACCCGAACCGCGCCGGGTGCGCACCAGACCTTCCTCTACCAGGCGCGACAGAGCGTGGCGGACAGTATGGCGATTGACGCCGAACCGTTCGGACAGGTCTGCTTCGGTCGGCAGCCGGTCGCCCGGGGCGTAGCGCCCCTCGGAAATATCGGTGCGCAGCCCGGCGGCAATCGCCTGCCACAGCGGCGTGGCCCCTCCGCGTGTCGCCATCGCGCCGCGCCTTTCACTCTGGTCTGGCCATCAACGGGCCGCTCTGCCATAATATGTCTAGTTGTCTAATTCGCAAGCGATTTGTCCACATGCCCCAGTTGACCCCCGATCAAACCGCCCGGCAGGCCCGGCTTGGCCTGATGGCCCGCGCGCCGCATGGACGGGTCGCGGCGCTCTTGGCGGCGCAGGGTGATGCGCCCCGGTTCGGCTGGCTGCGCGCGCCCGAGGTGGGCAGCGTGATGGTGCGCGGGCGAACCGGGGGCAGCGGCGCGCCGTTCAACCTGGGCGAAATGACTGTGACGCGCTGCGCGCTTCGGTTGGAGACGGGCGAGATTGGCCATGGCTATGTGCAAGGTCGAGACAAGTCCGATGCACAGGCTGCCGCGCTAGTCGATGCGTTGATGCAAACACCTGCCGCCGAGGCGCTGCGCGCTACGGTACTGATGCCGCTGGAAGCCGAGGAAGCGGAGCGCCGCGCCACCCGCGCGCGCAAGGCCGCGGCGACCAAGGTCGAATTCTTCACCATGGTGCGGGGGGAGGACTAATGGACGCTGCCGAAAACCTGCAAGGCGGCTTTGCCGACCCGGCCCGGGATGCTGCCCGCGCCTTCCGTGCGATCATGGAGGCGATGGCCCGCCCCGGCACGATCCAGACCGCCAGCGGCGCGACGCCGCCCGCGCCGTTAAGCCCGGCAGCCGGGGCAGCTTTGCTGACCCTGTGCGACAGCGACACACCGCTGTACCTGGCAGGCGCAGTGGATCGCTCTGAAGTGCGCAGCTGGATCGCGTTCCACACCGGCGCTCCGATATGCCAGGCCGGGCAGGCGATGTTCGCGCTGGGTACCTGGCAGGCACTGGCGCCGCTCTCTGTCTATCCCGCCGGCACGCCGGACTATCCCGACCGCTCGGCCACGCTGATCGTCGAGTTGCCGGTGCTGTCGCCAGAAGGCGCGGTGCTGACCGGGCCGGGTATCCGCAAGGAGGCCCAGCTTTCACTGCCGGAAACAGCGGCCTTCCAGGCCAACCGGGACCTGTTCCCGCTGGGGCTGGATTTTCTGTTCACCTGCGGCGACCGCATCGCGGCGCTGCCTCGAACCACGCGGGTGCGCTGATGTATGTCGCGGTCAAAGGCGGTGAGCGCGCCATCGAAAACGCTCATTCCTGGCTGGCAGAAGAGCGCCGCGGCGATCCGACCGTGGCAGAACTGACCGTGGCGCAGATCCGCGAACAGCTGAGCCTGGCGGTGAACCGGGTGATGGCCGAAGGCTCGCTTTACGATCCCGATCTTGCCGCGCTGGCGATCAAGCAGGCGC
>JAGRMT010000080.1 GCA_020441125.1 Roseivivax sp. | reverse complement strand
GTGGTGGGCGCCGGCTCTGCCGGCTGCGCGCTGGCCTACCGGCTGGCCGAGGCGGGCAAGTCCGTCATCGTGATCGAGGCCGGCGGCACCGATATCGGGCCCTTCATCCAGATGCCCGGCGCGCTGTCCTACCCGATGAACATGCCGCGCTATGACTGGGGGTTCCAGACCGAGCCCGAGGAGCACCTGGGCGGGCGTCGCCTGGCCTGCCCGCGCGGGCGGGTGATCGGCGGGTCCTCCAGCATCAACGGCATGGTTTATGTGCGCGGCCACGCCGCCGATTTCGACCATTGGCGCGACAGCGGCGCGGCAGGCTGGGGCCACGCCGACGTGCTGCCCTATTTCAAGCGGATGGAGCATTGGCACGGCGGCGCCTCGCCCTGGCGCGGCGATGCCGGTCCGCTGCACGTCACCCGGCCCGGCCCACGCAACCCGCTGACCCGCGCCTTTGTCGAGGCCGGCGCGCAGGCGGGTTATGCCGTCAGCCCCGATTACAACGGCCAGCGGCAAGAGGGCGTGGGCGCCTGGGACATGACAGTCTGGCAAGGGCGGCGCTGGTCGGCGGCCCATGCCTACCTGCGCCCGGCGCTGAAGCTGGGGGCCAAGCTGGTGCGCGGCGAGGTGCGGCGCGTGGTCTTCGACGGCGACCGCGCCGTGGGTGTCGACATCGGCGGGCAAGTCATCCGCGCGGGGCGCGAGGTGATCCTGGCCGCCTCTGCCATCAACTCGCCGCGCCTGCTGCTGCTGTCGGGCATCGGCCCGGCGGCGGACTTGCAGGCCAGCGGCATCGAGGTGCGCGCCGACCGGCCCGGCGTTGGGCGCAATCTGCAAGACCACCTGGAGGTCTATATCCAGTGGGCTGCCAAGCAGCCCGTCTCGCTGTTCCGTTACTGGAACCTGCCGGGCAAGGCCTATGTCGGCGCGCGCTGGCTGTTCACCAAGACCGGCCCCGGTGCGTCGAACCAGTTCGAGGCGGGGGGCTTTGTCCGCTCGCGCGCCGGTGTCGATTATCCCGACGTGCAGTTCCATTTCCTGCCCATCGCCGTGCGCTATGACGGCAAGGCGGCGGCCGAGGGGCACGGCTTCCAGATCCACACAGGGCCGATGCGGTCACCCGCACGCGGGGCGGTTACGTTGCGCGGCCCCGATCCGGCGACCGCGCCCGCGATCCGGTTCAACTACATGTCCACCCCCGAGGACTGGACCGATTTCCGCGCCGCCATCCGCCTGGCGCGCGAGATCGTCGGCCAGCCCGCCTTTGGCGATCTGGCGGGGGGCGAGATCCAGCCCGGCGCGGCGGCGCAAAGCGATGCGGCGCTGGACGATTTCGTGCGCGAGCATGCCGAGAGCGCCTATCACCCCTGCGGTACGTGCCGCATGGGCGCGGCGGACGATCCCGGCGCCGTGGTCGATCCAGAGGGGCGGGTGATCGGTGTGGCCGGGCTGCGCGTCGCCGACAGCTCGATCTTCCCGCGCATCACCAATGGCAACCTCAACGCCCCGTCTATCATGGTGGGCGAGAAGATCGCCGATCACGTGCTGGGCCGCAGCCTTCCGCCGGAACCGCTGGAGCCATGGTTGCACCCCGACTGGCAGACCGCGCAGCGATAGGCGATTGCCTTCGCGCGGGGCCGCGCACAGATTAACCAAATGTTAACCTTTTTCCGGGCGGCGCTTGTCGCCCTTCTTCCGCTTGCGGCGACGGCCGATCCGCTGATCGGCCCGATCCGCGTCATCGACGGCGACACGCTGGATGTGGGCGGGGTACGGGTGCGCCTGTTCGGCATCGACGCACCCGAGCTGGACCAGCGCTGCGGCACCGCCTCCGCGCCCATGTGGGCCTGCGGCGCCTGGGCCGCGGCAGAAGTGCGCGCGCGCTATCAGGGCCGCGCAGCAACCTGCGCGCAGATCGAGACGGATCGTTACGGCCGCACCGTCGCCCGCTGCACCGTCGACGGGCAGGACATGGGCCGCGCGCTGGTGCGCGACGGGCTGGCCTTTGCCTTTCGCCGCTATTCGATGGATTACGACCTGGATGAGAAGATCGCCGCGGTGCAGGGGCGGGGGCTGCATGGCGCGGGCGTTCAGCCGCCCGATGCCTTCCGCGCCACGGCGCGCGCGGCCGCGGCCGCCGCGTCATTGGCCGACGCGCCCGAAGGCTGCACGATCAAGGGCAACATATCCAGCGACGGCAAGCGCATCTATCACCGCCCCGGCCAGAGAAATTACGACGAAACCCGCATTGATACCCGCCGGGGCGAGCGGTGGTTCTGTACCCCGGAGGATGCTGAATCCGCCGGATGGCGCGCTGCGCGGCGATAGCTTGATCCGGATCAAGGATAGTCGGCGCGCCTCGTCCTAAGATTCGGGTAACAGTGACAAATACAAGGAGGAGCGCGATGTCTCACACCCCGCACGAGTTGTCCGAGGAATTCCCGGAACTGGCTGAAAAAATGTCGGCCCTGAAGGTGGCCAACGCGCATTTTGCCAAGCTGGCCGACCAGTACCATGACCTGAACCGCCAGGTGCACCGCGCCGAAACCAACGTGGAGCCGATGGACACCCTGGCCGAGGCCCAGCTGCGCAAGGAACGCGCGGCGCTGAAAGATGAAATCTACCGGATGCTGACGGCGCAGGAGGCTTAGGCCGAGGCATCCAGCAAGGGGGGAGAGGGCGCACCGAAAGGCGCGCCCTTTTTCCTTGGGCGGGGCCCTACGGCTCGGGCCAGGGCAGGCTGGCGGCGTCCAGCAGCGGCGCCCAGAAGCCGGTGTCAAAATCGAAGCCGGCCGAGCGGCGCACCGGCCCCGGGCCCACCCGCTCGGCATCGGCGCATTGCGCGCGCAGCGCTTCGCCGGTGGTACCGGCCACGAAGACATCCTGCGCCACCTGTCCAAGCCCCCCGACCGAGGCCGCGGTCTCGCCGTCGATCGGGCACAGAACGACGGTGCCGGGCCGGGCCTGTGCCGCGATCCGCGCGCACATCTCGCGCATCCGGTTCGGTTCGCTGATCGGGCGGTAGAAATAGATCACGTCATAGGCGCCGTAATCGTCAAAGCGCAGCGCGTCGCCCTCGATCACCTGCACCGCCCGCGCGCCGATCCCGGCCATCGCGTCTTGCCCGGCGCGGGCATAGACCGGGTCATACTCCAACCCGTCGCATTGCGCGAAATAGCGGGTGGCAGCCAGGCACTTGGTTCCGCCGCCACAGCCGACATCAAGAAACCGCGCCGTGGCTGTACTGCCGCGCGCCAGCAGCAGCCGGTGCGCCGCGTCGCACATCGCGTCAAACCGCGCCATGCCCAGCGGAATGTCGGGGTAACACTCGGCCGCCCGGGCTTGATCGGATTGCGCGTTGGGATTGGCCAGCCGGTGCAGCGCCTCGTGCACCAGCGCCATCAGCGGATCGTCAGGCGGCCAATTCCTGGGGATCAATGGCCTGGGTTCCGGCGCGGCGTGGGCGGGTATCAGCGTGGCCATCAGCGGCCACAGCGCCAGCCGGCGGACCAGCGCCCGGCGCTCGGTCGCGCTTTTCAGCCTTAGCCTGCTATCGGCGCGGTCGCTGGCACGCTCGGCGCGGGCCATGCTCATGCGCAGGCTGTGCAACGAAGCGTGGCGCGCGTCGATCTGTGCCCACAGGCCATTGACCCGCGCGCCGTCGCGCCGGCCTGGCGGGACCGCAATCGCCTCGGCCAGCGCAGTGCTCAGCTCCAGCACGCCCGCCTGTTCGGCCAGGCACCGTTCGAGAAGTTCCTGCATTTCGCGCAGCCCCCCTGATCGCCCTGCATCCGGCCAGAGTAGACGCGCACCGGGCGTGCTGCCAACCGTTGCGGTTCCAAGACAGGCATTGCCCGCCTATATTGATCGCGCAGGCGGGGGAGTCGGGCGATGAATTGTTTCAAGTGGGCGGCACTGGGCTGGGCGATTGTGTGCGCCGCGGCGGCGCAGGCCGGAGAGTTGCAGGGACAGGCACTCTATCGCGAAAGGATCGCGCTGCCGGATGGCGCGGCGTTCCAGGCGGTGCTGACTGCCACTTCGGGCAGCACGACAACAGAGCTGGGCCGCGCCGCGGCCGATGGCGCGGACGGGCCGCCCTACGCCTTCGCCATCACCTATGACGACAGTGCTCTGGTCCCTGGTGCGCACTACAGTCTGCGCGCTTCGGTGCTGGTCGGGGGCAAACCGGTCTTTGCCGCCGATATGGCGCTGGGCCTGCCGGCCGAGGAACCGGTCAGCCTGCTGATGACCGCCGTGCCGCCGGCCGAGGCAGCGGGGCAGCAGCGCCTGATTGCCGGGATGATGCGCTATATGGCCGATGCCGCGCTGCTGGAGGATTGCGCCGATGGCCTGACGTATCCCATCGCGATGGAGGGCGGCTATCTGGCGCTGGAACGCGCCTACCTGGCCGCCGCGCCGGCCGCGGGCGAGCCGCTATATGTCCTGCTGGATGGCACCATCGCGCCGCGCCCGGCGATGGAGGGTCCCGACCGCGACAGCGCGGTTGTCGGCGCGGCGCTGGCGGTGTGGCCCGGCACCGATTGCGCCGGACAGGCACACCCGGCCGATCTGGCCGGAACCGAGTGGCGGATCGACAGCCTGAAGGGTCAACCCGTCACGGCCGAAGAGGAAGGCCGCAGCCCGCAGTTTCAACTGCGCCCCGATGCCGGCGCTTATTCGGCCACGGTGGGATGCAACCAGATCCACGGCACCTACACCGCTGGCGCGGAGGGGGCGCTGACCCTGGCCCCCGGCGCGACCACGTTGATGGCTTGCCCGCCGCCACTGGACGCGCTGGAACGCGCGCTGGCACAGGTGCTGGAGGCGACGCGCGCCTATGCCATCGCGGGCGGCACGCTGGTGCTGCGCGATCAGGACGGAACGGCCATCGCGGTGATGACCGCGCACTGACGCGGCGCTATTCCACCGCGTAGGGCAGCACGCCGCGGGTGTGCGGTTCGATCTTCAGCCGCCGTTCCAGCGGCGGGACCGAGCGTTGATGGCAATTGCGCCGCTCGCAGATCCGGCAAGAAATGCCGATAGGCTCGAACGCCGTGTCGCGGCCCACGTCCAGCCCGTCGGCAAAGACCAGCGCGCCGGCGTGGCGCACCTCGCAGCCCAGGGCGATGGCATAGCGGCGCACCGGCGCCCCCCAGTGCCCGCCCGGTTTGGACACGTCGCGCGCCAGCGAGACATAGCGCGAACCGTCCGGCGTTTCCGCCAGCTGGCGCAGGAAGCGGCCCGGCGTTTCAAACGCCCGGTGCACGTTCCACAGCGGGCAAGCGCCGCCGAAGCGGGCGAACTGCAGCCGCGTGGCAGAGTGGCGCTTGGTGATCGTGCCNNGTGCCGGCCTGATCGACCCGCACGAAGAAGAATGGAATGCCCTTGGCCCCGGGCCGTTGCAGCGTCGACAGCCGGTGCGCCACCTGCTCGATCGAGGCGCCGAAGCGGCGGGCCAGCAACTCGGGGTCATGGCGGGTTTCCTGCGCCGCGGCCAGGATCGCCCGGTACGGCATCTGCGCCGCCCCGGCGAAGTAGTTGGCCAGCCCGATCTTGGCGATGGATCGCGCCGCCTCTGACTGGAACCGCGCCAGGTCCAGCGTCGCTTCCAGCAGGTCGTTCTGCCGCAGCAGGGCAATCTGCAAAAGCATCTGGAAGGTGCGCGTTTCCGGCGGCGCGAAAGCCGACAGGCTGAGGGTGGCCGTGGCGGCATCGAAATGGCGCAGCGTGTCGGATCGCACCAGCCGGATCGAGATCGCGTGCTTGCGCAGCTCCTCGGCGGCGGCGCTGCCGGTATCCGGACCGCGCAGCGACTCTGCAAAATGCTCGGCCGCTCGATCCACCGCGTCGATGTAATTGTCGCAATAGTGAAAGAAGTCGCGCACCTCTTCCCAGGGGCTGGGTTGCAGTTGCGCATCTTCGCGGCCCAGCGCCTCGTCCAGGCTGGCCAGCCGTTCATGGGTCTGCCGGTACGCCCGGTGCAGGTGCAGGATCGCCCGCGCCAGCGACGGCGCGTTGGAGGCGGTCAGCCGCAGGTCCGCCAGCGGCGGCGCATCCTCGGCAAAGACCGGATCGGCCAGCACTTCGCGCATGTCGGTGACCAGACGCTCGGTGTCGGAATGGCCCAACTCTGTCACGTCGACACCGAACTCGCGCGCCAGCGCCAGCACCACCGTGGTGCTGACCGGGCGGTTGTTGTTCTCCATCTGGTTCAGATAGGGCAGGGAAACGCCCAGCTTGGCGGCAAAGTCCTTTTGCGTCAGGCTCAGCCGGCTGCGGATGTCGCGCAGCTTGGCCCCGGCGTACAGCTTCTGGGTGGGCATGGTGTTTGCGCCTTTGCAATTCGCATGGCGCAGGTTTGCAAAATCACCGCGCCGCGTCCAGCCCTCCCAGAGAGCGCTCGCGCCGGATCACCAGCAGCATCGCCGCAACCGATCCGCAGGCCGACAGAAGCATCAGCCACAGCAGCGGTGCCGCACCCGAACCGGGTTGCAGCAAAGCCCCCGCCAGCGACGACAACACCGCGCCCCCGGCCAGCATCAGCGCCCCAGCCAGGCCCGAAGCGGTGCCAGCCAGCCGCGGGCGAACCGACATCGCGCCAGCGGTGGCATTGGGAATGGTCAGACCGTTGCCCAGGCCGACAAAGGTCATGAAGCCGAAGAACACCGGCGCTGACCCGCTGCCCAGGCTGAAGACCGCCAGAGAAAGAGCCAGCCCCGAAACCAGGATCAGCGCGCCCCACAGCGCCATGCGGTTGATGCCGTAGCGGGCCGAGAATCGCCCGGCCAGGAAGTTGCCGGCCGCGTAGCCCAACGCCGGCGCGCCGAAGTAAAAGCCCAGCTCTGTGGGTTGCAGGCCAAACACCTCGGCCCCGACAAAGGGCGCGCCGCCGACATAGGAAAAGAACGCGCCCGAGGACAGCGCCGCAGCCGCGGCATAACCCCAGAAACGCGGGCTGCGGAACAGCTCGGGGTATTCGCGGAACTGCTGCGCCAGCGTCAGGCCGCTGCGCACGGCTGTTTCGCCAAGGTCACGCCAGCAAAGCCACAGCATGCCCATGCCCAGCACCAGCATCAGCCAGAAGTTGGCGTGCCAGCCAAACGCCTCGCTCAGCGCGCCGCCGACAACCGGGCTGATCATCGGGACCAGTGACATGCCCATTGTGACGTAACCGATCATCGAGGCGGCCTGATCGGGCGGATACAGGTCGCGCACCACGGCGCGCGACAGCACCATCGCCACCACGATGCTGGCCTGCGCCATGCGGAAGATCAGGAACACGGTCACATCGGTTGCCATCAGGCAGCCGATCGTTGCCAGGATGAACAGCACCGTGCCGGCCAGGATCACCGGGCGGCGGCCCAACCCGTCGGACATCGGCCCGATGAACAGCTGCAAGAGCGCGTTCACCGCCAGATAGCCCGACACCGCCAGCTGCATCAGCCCGTAATCGGCGGCAAACCAATCGGCCATCATGTGCAGGCTTGGCACAAATATGTTCATCACAAGCGCAGACATCCCGGCCATCAGCACGAGTGTTGCAATGTGGGGCGGAGTGGTGCGATCCAGAAAACGGACCGAGGAGGGGCGCGTCATGCCCTCTGGTAATCGCGGCCAAGGTGCTTGTTCAAGACAAATTGTTGCTATCGGCACGCATTTGCAATGTTGCGTTTTGCAGTTTTTTTGTTTTCCAAAATTTGCAAATTAGCGTGAATTTTCTTGAGACGCGACGCGCTGCATGTATGGTCCGCCGAAACAGAAGGGATGGACCATGAAAGACATTCTTCACGAGCTTGAAGCACGCCGCGCCGGGGCCCGTCTGGGCGGTGGCCAGAAACGGATCGACAGCCAGCACGCCAAGGGCAAGCTGACCGCGCGCGAGCGGATCGAGCTGCTGCTGGATGAAGGCAGCTTTGAAGAATACGACATGTTTGTCACGCACCGCTGTACCGATTTCGGGATGCAGGGGAACAAGACCTACGGCGACGGTGTCGTCACCGGCTGGGGCACGATCAACGGGCGCATGGTCTATGTGTTCAGCCAGGACTTCACCGTCTTTGGCGGCTCGCTTTCGGAAACCCATGCGCAGAAGATCTGCAAGATCATGGACATGGCGGTGCAGAACGGCGCGCCGGTGATCGGGCTGAACGATTC
>JAGRMT010000079.1 GCA_020441125.1 Roseivivax sp. | reverse complement strand
AGCGGCGCCGAGCCCGAGAAGGCGTTCTTGACGGTCGAAACATCGGCATCGACCTTGCGCTGCATCAGCGCCGAGATGGCGGTGGGGACGGTGATGATGAAGCTGATCTTCCAACGCTCGATCAGCTTCCAGAAGTTGTCGAACACACCTTCGCCGCGATACCCCGCCGGCGTCGGGAAGACGACATGCGCGCCTGAGGTCAGCGCGGCCATCAGGATCACGTGGCAGGCAAAGACATGGAACAGCGGCAGCGGGCACATGATGTTGTCCTCTTCAGAGAACAGCAGCGTGTCGCCGATCCAGCCGTTGTAGATCATGCCAGAATACAGGTGCTGCGCCACCTTGGGCATCCCGGTCGTGCCGCCGGTGTGGAAATAGGCGCCGATCCGATCGCCCTTGCTGTCGGCAAAGGTCAGCGTCTTGGGCTGCTTGGCCAATTCGCGGGCGAAATCCTTGACATCGGCATGGTGGTTGCCCGGATTCTTGGGCCGGATAAAGGGCACGATCCACGACTTGGGCGGCGTCAGGTAACGCAGCAGGTCGACCTCAAGCACGGTCTGCACATGCGGCGCATGGCGGCAGGCCTCGGCCACCTTCTGGGCGATGTCGGTCTTGGGGAAGGCCTTGAGCGTGACAACCACCTTGGCGTCGGTCTCGCGCAGGATTGCGCCGATCTGCTCGGGCTCCAGCAGCGGGTTGATCGGATTGGCGATGCCGGCAACCATGCCGCCCAGCAGGGCCAGCACCGTCTCGTTGCAGTTGGGCAGGATGTAGGCCACCACGTCATTCTCGCCCACGCCCAAAGAGCGGAACAGGTTCGCGGTCTGGTTGGTCTTTTCCAGCAGCGTGCGCCAGCTCAGCGTCTCGGCCTTGTCGCCCGGGCCGGAGGTGATCTGGTAGCTGACCGCAGCCCGATCCGGGTGACGCCCGGCGGTGCGGGACAGCAGCCCGTGGATCGTCGCCGGAACGTCGCGCGCTTCCCACGGCATTTCCCGTTCAATGGCGTCGCGATCCGCGATGGATGTGAATGGCATTGCGTTTCCTCCCCGTCGGCCTGTCTGATGCGGCCGTTCCTTGAATGCGCATTGTCATGACGAAAGCCCGCTCTGGCAAGAACGGGCTACGTGGCGGAACCCGCGCCGTGACGCAGCGTTCCTGCTGGCGGGGCGCGCCGGGCGCCCCGCGGTATTGGCGCGATCAGGCTTTGGTGCCTTGCGGAATGCGCAGGACCTGGCCGGGATAGATCTTGTCGGGGTCCTTCAGCATCGGGCGATTGGCCTCGAAGATTTCCTTGTAGCGCGCGCCGCTGCCCAGGGTCTTCTCGGCGATCTTCCACAGGCTGTCACCTTTCTCGACGGTGTGGAACACCGCCTGGTCGGCATCGGCCTCGACTTCGGCCACGCCCTCGACGTTGCCTACGGCCAGAATGACCTTTTCCTTTTCCTCGGCCGAAAGCTTGGCGCCGCCGGATACCTTGACCTTGTCGCCCTCGACAGAGATTTCCACGTCGTCATGCTTCAGCCCGAGGTCCTGAACCTCTTTCTTCAGCGTCTCGGCGTCGGGCGCGGCGTCTCCGCTGCCCACCAGCGACTTGCCGGATTTCTTCCAGAAATTGAACAGACCCATCTTGGCCCCCTATTGTTACGCACCTCATGAAACTGGGGCGGTGTGCCGGGTACGGCAAGGGGAAAGCGGGCAGGAGCGCGTCAGGCGCGGGCCGCGGCGTTATTCCGCCGCGATCCCGTCAGTGAACTGAAGCCGTGCAAGGCGGGCGTAAAGACCGCCCTCGGCCACCAGCGCGTCATGTGTTCCGGTGGCCACCACGCGGCCATGTTCCAGCACGATGATACGGTCGGCCTTCTTTACCGTCGCCAACCGGTGCGCCACGATGATCGTGGTGCGGCCCTGCGAAAGCCGGTCCACGGCGCGCTGAACCGCGCGCTCGCTCTCGGCATCCAGCGCCGAAGTCGCCTCGTCCAGCAGCAGCACCGGCGCGTCGCGCAGGATCGCCCGCGCGATGGCGATGCGCTGTTTCTGCCCGCCCGACAGCATCACGCCTCGCTCGCCGACATAGGTGTTGTAGCCTTCGGGCAACGCGCTGATGAACTCATGCGCGGCGGCGGCCTGGGCGGCCTCCTCGATTTCGGCGTCGCTCGCCTCGGGCCGGCCAAAGCGGATGTTCTCGCGCACCGAGGCTGCAAAGATCACCGGGTCCTGCGGCACCAGCGCGATATGCCGGCGGAAGGCATCGCGCGACAGTTCGGGCAACGGGATTCCGTCCAGCTTCACAACACCTTGGTCAGGATCGTAAAAGCGCTGGATCAACTGCACGACCGTGGTCTTGCCGGCGCCCGAAGGCCCGACCAGCGCTACGCTTTCACCCGGCTGGATGGTCAGTTCGAACTCGGTCAGGGCCGAGGTATCGGGCCGCGCGGGATAAGCGAACTCGACCCCTTCGAAGGCGATCTCGCCGCGCACCGGCTTGGGCAGGCTGCGCGGTTGCGCCGGGTCCTGGATGGTGTCGCGGGCTGACAGAAGCTCGACCAACCGCTCGGTCGCGCCGGCGGCGCGCTGCAACTCGCCAAAGACTTCGGACAGCGCGCCGACAGAGCCTGCCACCATCACCGAATAGATCACGAACTGCACCAGCGTGCCCGCGCTCATCGTGCCGGCGCGAACGTCCCAGGCGCCGATCCACAGAACCCCGACGACGCCGGTGAACACCAGGAAGATCACGATTGCGGTCATCACTGCGCGGGTCCAGATGCGCTGGCGCGCGGCGTCAAAGCTCTTTTCCGTCACCGCGGCGAAATCCGCGCGCGAGATCGCCTCGTGGGTGAAGGCCTGCACCGTCTGGACCGAAGACAGCGCCTCGGACGCGTTGCCAGAGGATTGCGCGATCCAGTCCTGGTTTTCACGGCTGAGCACACGCAGCCGCCGCCCCAGTGTCAGGATCGGGATGATGACCACCGGCACGATCAGCAGCACCATGCCCGTCAGCTTGGCCGAGGTCAGCAGCATCAGCACCAGACCGCCGGCAAAAATCAGCATGTTTCGCAGTGCGATCGAGATCGAGGAGCCGATCACCGACAGGATCAGCGTGGTGTCGGTGGTGATCCGGCTCAGCACTTCGCCGGTCATCAGCCGGTCGTAGAAGGCCGGGCTCATCCCGATCACGCGGTCGAACACCGCTTTGCGCAGGTCGGCCACGACCCGTTCGCCCAAACGTGTGACCAGCGCGTAACGCAGCGCCGTGCCCAGCGCCAAAAGCCCGGCGATGGCAAGCGCCGCCGAGAAGTAAAGATTCAGCAACTCGCCGGAATTGTTGAAATTGTCGACCACGCGGCGCACCGCGACCGGCAGCACCAGCGAAACCGAGGCGGTCAGCACCAGCGCCAGCAGCGACGCGGCCATCAGCCCGCGATACGGCCGCAAGAACGGCCATAGCTGGCCCAGCATCCCCAGATTGCGGGATTTTTCCCGGTCCGCCTGTGCGGCGGTGGCGGCATCACGTCTGGCCATGGCTATCCCCCTTGCGTGGTGCCCTTTTGACACGCTGACCGGGCGGGTCAAGCGCCGCTTTGCCGCGTCAGGCTACCGAAAAGGGAGGAAGTGGAGCGGGCGGCGGGAATCGAACCCGCGTCATCAGCTTGGAAGGCTGAGGTCTTACCATTACACAACGCCCGCAGACCTGCCGCCGTAAATATGGACAGGATCCGGCAAGGTCAAGAGTGCGCGCGCCGACAGCGCCGGCGCGCGGCACATGGGTTATCCGACCACGTTGAAGCCCGGGCCGTAGGGATATCCGGTGATGTTCTCGTTGCCATCGGCGGTGATGAACAGGATGTCATGCTCTCGGTAGCCGCCCGCACCGGGCCGGCCTTCGGGGATGGTCAGCATCGGCTCCATTGAGATGACCATGCCGGGTTCCAGCACGGTGTCGATGTCCTCTCGCAGTTCCAGCCCGGCTTCGCGCCCGTAGTAATGCGACAGCACGCCAAAGCTGTGACCATAGCCGAAGGTGCGGTATTGCAGCAGATCGCGCTCTGCGAAGAAGGCGTTGATCTTCTGCGTGACCTCGGCGCAGCTGATGCCCGGCTTGAGCAGGCTCATGCCGTATTCATGCGCCGCGACATTGGCCTGCCACACCGCCAGCGAGGCGTCATCGACCTCGCCCACAAACAATGTGCGCTCCAGCGCCGTGTAATAGCCCGAGATCATCGGGAAGGTATTCAGCGACAGGATATCGCCGCGCCGCAACTGCCGCGCGGTGACCGGGTTGTGGGCGCCGTCGGTGTTGATCCCCGACTGGAACCAGACCCACGTGTCGCGGTACTCGGCATCGGGAAAGCGCTTGGCAATTTCCAGCTCCATCGCGTCGCGCCCGGCCATGGCCACGTCGATCTCGCGCGCGTCCTCGCGGATCGCTTCGCGGATGGCATAGCCGCCCACGTCGGCGACATTGGCGCCGTGCCGGATCAGCACCAGCTCGGCCGGGGACTTGTGCATCCGCTGGCGCATCGTGGCCGGCGCGATATCGGTGCAGGCGGCGGGCTTCAGGAACTCGTCCAGCAGCGCCTTCTGCGCCAGGGTGATGTGATCGCCCTCGAAGCCGATCTTCTTGCCGGTGCCGATGACAGACCGGATCGCGCGCCAGTAGTTGTTACGCGCCCAGTCGGTGTAGGTGATGTTGTCGCCGTGGCACCGCCGCCAGGGCTGACCGGCGTCGATCCCGGCGCTGATGGTGACGCTGTCGGTGGCGGTGACGACCAGCCCGTAGGGGCGGCCAAAGCTGCAATAGAGAAAGCCGGAGTAGTAGGCGATGTTATGCATCGAGGTGAAGACGCAGGCATCGACCCCGGCATCGGACATGCGTTGGCGCAGGCCCGACAGGCGGGCGTCATACTCTGCGGGCTCAAACGGCAGCACGCGATCGCCTTGGTGGAAACGGTAGAATTCGGGACGGTCCATCGGAGGATTCCATCAGATGGCGTCACCGCGGACCGGGCAGCGATCTGCCCTCCCCGCGGAAACGGAAAAGCAAGACCCCGGCGTTCAGGATGGGTGATCGGGCGCGCATTCCGTGCGCTGGCGACGCCATCGCCTGCCCTGCCCAATGCTATGCCCGATCACTCAGATTCGGGCAAGCCCGTGGCCTGGCCGCATCCGTTGCATCGGGCGTCAATCGTCTGGATACGAACTACCGACAGCCGCTGATCCTGCCGGGCGCGCGCCAAGGCCGCCCGGCATCAACGTTTCGCGCTGCGGACGCTCAGCGAAGGATCTT
The DNA here is from genome assembly GCA_020441125.1 of Roseivivax sp. Classification (GTDB taxonomy): domain Bacteria; phylum Pseudomonadota; class Alphaproteobacteria; order Rhodobacterales; family Rhodobacteraceae; genus Mesobacterium_A. Next base: position 27,434 of record JAGRMT010000079.1, on the reverse strand, counting down.
CAGCCCCGGAACATCCACGCCCAGCGGACCCGCGATATCGGCGATGGAGTCGTACAGCAGCTCCAGCGCGTAATACGGGTTGTGGGCAAACGCCCCGCCGTCGGCGGTGACCAGTTTCCAGTTGTAGGCCGCGCGCAACAGGCGCGGGGTCCAGCTGGCATAAGCGACCGGCTTGCCGTCCGCTTCGTCGGTGCGGCCGTCGCGGTTGGCGTCGGCAAAGAAGTACGGGTACATCCCGCCGTCGTAGACCATCGGTGTCTGGGCCACCTCGTCGGCATAGCGGCGCACCAGTTCCATCAGCGTGACCGTGTTCGCCTCGATATCGGAGCGGATGCCCTTGGCGACATCGCCGCTGCCGTCATAGCTCTGACGGGCGATCCGGATCGCTTGCAGGCTGTCGGTCTGGTGGCAGGTCTGGCAAGGCTCAAGCGAGACTTCCAGCGTGTGCGGCTCGTGGCAGGAATTGCAGGTCGACACCGGGCGGGCATGGAAGAACCGGCCCGAATAATCCTTGCCCGGATACTGATAGCCCGAACCGCCGTACCCGCCCAGCCAAGACGCTGCCGCGGTGGCGTAATGCGGGTTGATGAAACGCAGGTCGGGGTCAGCGGTGTCCTCGGGCTTGCCCGCGATCGCCTCCTCCACCGTCACGCCGGCGGTGCGGCCCTGGTGACAGGTCATGCAGGCTGCCTCCACCCCTTCGACCGGGTGGCGCAAGCCGCTGGGGAAGGTCACTTCCTTGACCTCGGACAGCCCGGCGTTGTGGCAGGTGCCGCAATCGACCACGCCGCCAACCGACACCGGTTCTGCCGGGATGCCCGGGGCGTTGCCATCCAGCCCGTGGAAAGCGCGGAAACCTTCGCCCGAGTGGCAGACCGCGCAGACCGGGCGGATTTCCTCATCCGCATCCCAGTGCCGGAACGCCTCTGACGCGGCATCGGCATGGGCTGACCGGTACCAGTCGGTGATTGCCTTGCTGTTCTTGATTTCGATGTCTTCGGGGTGGAACGGACCCACTTTGGGCAGCACGAAAGGGGTAACGGCCTCCTCGGTTCCGGAGTCCGAGGACTGCGCCGAAACGGGCTGTGGCATGGCGGTCCAGCCAAGGGCCAAACCTATGGCAAGGATAAATATTTTGGCACTACAAAGCTTTTTGGCGCTCATGTCGGATCATCTCCAGAACAGTGGGCGTTCGCGCTATGAATCGAGTTTAACTGTGTTACGGTTTGGCTGAAAGTCATATCCCAACCATTTGGCAGTCCGAGGGGAGGCCGCCATGAGCCTGGCCTTGAGCGCAGGGCTTTTGCCGCGATTTACATCACCGGCCGCCGGAACGGAAGAGCCTGTCGAGGCGATCACCGAAGAGGCGGGAATCACCGCCGAGGCGGGCCAACGGCTGCGCGTCACGCCGCTGGTGGCTGAAGGTGCGCGGGTGGCGCAGGGTGCGCCGGTGGCGGCGCTGCGCGATCACCCGGCGATCCGGCTGGTGGCACCGATGGCAGCCACGGTCGCGGCGATAAGGCTGTTGCCGGGAAGCGTGCTTTCAGAAATCGTTCTGTTCCGCGAAGCCGGCGGCGACCGGCAAGACCACCCCCTGCCGGGTAGCGACACTGCGGCGCTGCGGGCCACACTGCAAAACGCCGGCCTGTGGCCGCTGCTGCGGCGGCGCCCCTTCGGCGGGATGCCGGGACCGGACGAGCGGCCCGCGGCGATATTTGTCATGGCGGCCGACACGCGGCCGCTGGCGCCCTCCCCCCATACGGCGATCGTGCACCAGCAGGCGGCGTTCGGCCGCGGGCTGGATGCGCTGGGGCAACTGACAGACGGGCCAGTCTACGTGGTCGAGCCGGCGGGCACCGAACTGCTAGAGCGCGGCCGCGCCGGGGGCCGGGCAGTTGCCCTGCCCTGCGGGCCGCGCCACCCTCAGGGTCTGGCAGGCCTGCAAATCCATCACCATCGCCCTGCCACCGCCGAAGCCGCGGTCTGGGACATCCACGCCGAGGACGTGGCCGCCATCGGCACGCTGATACATGACGGGGTGGTGCCGGAAACGCGGCTGGTGCGCGTGGCGGGCAGCGCGCTGCGCCAGGGCAGGCTGGTGCGTACCCAGCCGGGGGCGGACCTGCGCGGGCTGGTGCATGGCTACGCCTTGCCCGGCGCGCACACGATCCGCACCGGTTCGCCGCTGGATGGCGGGGCGGCGCATTGGCTGGGCCCGCGCGACCGGCAGGTGACCGTGCTGCCTCGGCAGGGGCGGCCCGGCGCGGCGCATTGGTTTCGCGCGGCGCTGACACGCTCGTCGCTGCCGCTGCCGGTGATCCCGACCGCAGCGCTGGACCAGGCGCTGGGCGGGGCGCTTCCCGCCGCGGCTTTGGTGCGGGCGCTGGGTGCGGGCGAGGACGAGGCGGCGGTACGGCTGGGCGCCCTGTCGCTGCTGGAAGAGGACATGGCACTGGCCGATTACGTGCTGGGCGGCGAGGCGAACCTTGCGGCGCAGCTTCGCCGGACGCTGGACCGCGTCGCACAGGAGGTGGCGCCATGAGCCGGGGCCTGTGGGACCGCGAGACGGTGGCGCTGCTGCTCTTGGCCGCGCTGATGCCGATGGCAATGCTGTGGCTGTGGTACGGCGGCGCGGCTGCTTTCGGGCGGCTCTGGCTGGCGCTGCTGGTGGCGGGGGCCTGGCATCTGCTGTTCATGCTGGCGCGGGCGCAGCCGCCATCGTTTGCCGGCGCGCTCTCGGCGCTGGCCATCGCGATGCTGGCGCCGGTCGAGTTGGGCCCGCTGCGGCTGGCACTGGGCATCAGCTTCGGGGTGATCGCGGGCGAGCTGGTGTTCGGCGGCTGGGGGCGCAACCTGGTCAACCCGGCCACCGTGGCGCTGGCCTTCCTGGGCTTCGGCTTTCCCGCCGCTCCCTGGCCCGACCTGCTGGCCCCGCTCGCCTGGGCGGCGATTCCGGCGGCGCTGATCGGGTTGGCGGCAGGGGTCATGCCGGCGGGGGTGATCGGCGGCGCTCTGGCGGCCGGGCTGGCGGCGCAGGCTGCCGCGCCGCTGCCGCCGGGGATCTGGATCGCCGCCTCGGTGGCGCTGGTGTTGCTGGTGGCCGATCCGGTGGCCAGCGCCGGCACCCGGCTGGGCCGCTGGCTGAACGGCGCGCTGTACGGCGGGCTGGTGATCCTGTTCGCGCATTGGTGGACCGGCGCCGCGCCGGTGCAGATCGCGGTCGCGGCGGCGCTGCTGGCGTCGCTGACGGCGCCATTGCTGGACGAGGCGGCCATCGCCCTTTGGCTGGCCCAACGCAGGAGGCGACTTGGACAATCCTGAGCGCAACCCATTGCGGCGCCTGATGGCGCTGCCGAACGAAAGCCGCGCCAAGACGCTGTTGGTGGCCTTTGCCGTTTCGGCGGTTTGCGCCGCCTTTGTCAGCGGCGCGACGGTGCTGCTGCGGCCGATCCAGGCGGCCAATCGCGCGGCCGAGGAACAGGCCCGGATCGCGGCGCTGGTGCGCGGCGTTCCGGGCATGGCCGACTTGTTGGAGCAAAGCGGCGGCGCGCTGTCCTCGGTCGTGATCGACCTGGCGCGCGGCCGCGCCGCCAGCGGCGTGACGCCCGAGTCCCTGCCCGCCGCGCTGGCAGATGCCGCGAACTGGTCGGCGATCGAACCGGCCGAGGATCTGGCCGGGCTGGGTCAACGACCGAATTACGCGCAGGTCTTCCTGCTGCGCGAGGACGACCGGATCAGCCTGGCTCTGCTGCCCGTCAGCGGGCTGGGCTACAATGGCCGGATCGACGCCATCGTGGCGCTGCGGGGCGACATGAACACCGTTGCCGGCATCGCGGTCACCCGGCACGCCGAAACCCCCGGACTGGGCGCCCGGATCGAGGAACCGGCCTGGCAGGCCAGCTGGCCCGGCACGCTGATCCGCGACGGCGAAGGCACGGTACGCTTTGCCGTGGCGCGCGGCAGCGCCTCGGGCGTGCACGAGGTGGACGGCATCACCGGTGCCACCCGCACCGGCAACGCCGTAACGCGGATGGTGCGGTTCTGGATGGGGCCTGGGGGCTATGGCCCGTTCATCGCGGCGGTGCAGCGCGGGGAGTTCTGAGCGATGACCAGGCGCTTTGACCTTTGGGCCACGCTGACCGATCCGCTGATCCGGCAGAACCCGGTGACGTTGCAGATCCTGGGTATCTGCTCGGCCCTGGCGGTGACAACCTCGGTTGCGACGGCGCTGACGATGGCGGTGTCGCTGACCGTGGTTCTGACGCTGTCGGCCGGGGTCATCAGCGTCATCCGCCGGCATATCCCGGATACCATCCGGCTGATCGTTCAGATCGTGATCATCGCTTCGCTGGTGATCGTGATCGACCAGGTGCTGCAAGCCTATTTCATCGAGATCAGCCGCGCCTTGTCGGTTTTCGTCGGGCTGATCACCACCAACTGCCTGGTGCTGGGCCGGACAGAGGCTTATGCCCGCTATCATCCGCCGCACCACGCCATGGTCGATGCCTTCGGCAACGGGCTGGGCTATTCGCTGATCCTGATCGTCATCGGCGCGCTGCGCGAGCTGTTGGGCAAAGGCACGTTGCTGGGACAGCCGGTGCTGCCGCTGGCCGAGGCGGGCGGCTGGTTCACCCCGCTCAGCCTGATGCTGCAACCGCCGGCGGCGTTCTTCCTGCTGGGGCTCGCAGTCTGGGCGATCCGCTCTGTCCGGTCCGAGCAGGCAGAGCCGCCGCAATCGGCCGAACTGGTTCGCAAGGAGCCGGGCGAATGACGGATCTGTGGTCGCTTTTCCTGTCCGCCGCCTTTGCCGAGAACATGCCGCTGTCGCTGTTTCTGGGGCTGTGCACATTTCTGGCGCTGTCCAGGCGCACCGAAAGCGCGATTGGCCTGGGGGTGGCGGTAACCGGCGTGATGGGCGTTTCGGTGCCGCTGAACCACCTGATCTATCATGCGCTGCTGGCGCCGGGCGCGCTGGCATGGGCCGGTTTTGGCGAGCTCGATCTGTCGTACCTGGCGCTGATTGCCTTCATCGGCGTGATCGCAGCGACGGTGCAGCTGCTGGAAATGGTGCTGGACCGCTACTTTCCCAGGGTCCACGCCGCCTTTGGCGTGTTCCTGCCGCTGTTGACGGTGCAATGCGCGATCCTGGCCGGCAGCCTGTTCATGGTGGAACGGCATTACACGCTGGTGCAGTCGGCGGTGTTCGGGCTGGGCAGCGGCACCGGCTTTGCCATCGCGGTGGTGATGCTGGCGGCGGCGCGCAGCCGCCTGGCCTATGCCGATCTGCCCGCCGGGCTGCGCGGGCTGGGGATCACCTTCATCCTGGCCGGGCTGATGTCGCTGGGCTTTGCCTCCTTCGCGCGGATGGCCGCGCTATGACAGAGATCGTTCTGGGCATCGCTGTGATCGTCGGGCTGGTGATGGCGCTGTCGGCAGGGTTGCTGGTGGCGCGGCGCAGGCTGGTGCCGGGCGGCGCAGTGCTGGTGACGGTGAACGGCTCGGTCAATCTGGTAGGCGCGCCAGGCGCTCGTCTGCTGACCGTGCTGCATGACGGCGGGGTTCCTATCCCCGCGGCTTGCGGCGGATCGGGCACCTGCGGGCTGTGCCGTGTCACGGTCACCGGCGAAGGCGCCGGCACGCCGCAAGCGACAGAGCGCGGAGTGCTGTCGGCGCGCGAGCGGCGCGACCATATGCGGCTGGCCTGCCAGACCACGCTGCGCGGCGATTGCGCGGTGGAAGTGCCGCAAGACATCCTGTCGGCCGGGGGCGGGTTCACCTGCACTGTCGCCTCAACCCGGATGCTGGCGCCGCTGATCCGGGAAATCGTGCTGGACCTGCCCGAAGACCAGCCGTTCCGGTACCGTGCAGGCGGGTTCATGCAGCTGACCGCCCCGCCCTACACGCTGGCCTTCGCCGCGCTTGACGTCGAACCGCGCTTTCGCTCAGCCTGGAAAAGCGCCGGATGGACCGGCCTTTCCGCCGGTTCCGACACGCGGGTGACCCGCGCCTATTCGCTGGCCAACCGGGCCGAGGACACCCGCCGCGCGGTGTTCAACATCCGCCTGGCCGTGCCCCCCGCCGGGCGCGAAACCGAGCTGCCGCCGGGCGTCGTGTCCTCATGGCTGTTTTCGCTCAGTCCCGGCGACAAGGTCGAGGCGTCGGGCCCGTTCGGGGAATTCCACGTCCAGCCGACCGAGCGCGAGATGGTCTTTGTTGGCGGCGGGGTCGGCATGGCGCCGCTGCGGGCGATGATCCACGAACAACTGGGCGCGGGCACGACGCGGCGGATGCGTTATTTCTATGGCGCGCGCAGTGCCGCCGACCTGTTCTATGCCGACGAGTTCGAAGCGCTGGACAAGGCGCATGACATCTTCACCTTCTCGCCCGCGCTGTCGGATCCGGCTCCGGGCGACCGCTGGCGCGGGCGGACAGGGTTCATCCATGATACGCTGTGGGCCGAAATGTCGGCCCATCCTGCGCCCGAGGATTGCGAATACTACCTGTGCGGACCGCCTGTGATGATCTCGGCAGTGCGCGCCACGCTGGCCCGGCTGGGAGTCGAGGGCCGGTCGATTTTCTACGATGATTTCGGGATGTAGACCGATGACACAGGATCTTCGCTTGCCAAACAGACGCGCGGTTCTGGCGCTGGCCGCCGGGGCGATTGCCTGGCCGCTGGCCGGGCGCGCGGGCCCCGCCCAGACGATCGGAGGCACTGCCTTTGGCACCACATGGCAGGCGCTGCTTCCTGCCGGGGCGGATGCAGGGGCGGTGGGCCCGGCGATCGCGGCGGCTTTCGCCGAGGTCGACCGGCAGATGTCGCCCTGGCGCGCCGACAGCGAGGTGTCGCGGCTGAACGCCGGGGCGGCCGGCGCACACCCGATTTCCCGGGACACCGCACAGGTTGCGGCGGCAGCGCTGGAACTGGCCGCGCGCAGCGGCGGCGTCTTCGACCCAACCGTTGGCCCTTCGGTCGCACGCTGGGGCTTTGGCCCGATCCGGGGCTCGGCCGCCTGCAGCCCGTCTGATCTGGCGGTCGAAGGCGGCGCGGTGATCAAGCACAATGCCGGGGCGACGCTGGACCTGTGCGGCATCGCCAAGGGCCATGCGCTGGACAGGGCGATGGCATTGCTGCGCGCCGCCGATTTGCGTGACGCGCTGTTCGACCTGGGCGGCGAACTGGCAACATTGGGCACCCGGCCCGATGGCGGGCCCTGGCGCGTCGGGGTCGAGGATCCGCGCGGCGGGGCTGAACCGGTGGCGGTGCTGGCTTTGCCGCCGGGGCTGGCCGTGGCGACATCCGGCGTGACAACGCAGGGTTACCGCGCCGGGGCGCGGCTGTTCAGCCACATCATCGACCCGCGCACGGACGAGCCAGTGACCGGCGCGCTGCTCTCGGTCAGCGTGGTTGCTGACACTGGCACCGGCGCCGATGGCTGGGCCACCGCGCTGCTGGCCGCGGGCGAGCGGGACGGCCCGGCGCTGGCGGCGCGGATGGGCATCGACGCGCTGTTCGTGCTGGCCGATGGCGCCGGGTTGCGCACCGTGCCGACGCACCGGATCGGAAGGCTGATGTCATGACCGAGTTTCTGTTCGCCACCGGCGTGATGGTTCTGGCGGCTGCCGGTCTTGGGCTGGGGCTGGTGCTGCGCGGCCGCCCGCCCCAGGCCAGCTGTGGCGCGATGGCCTGCGCCACGGGCGGCGCCTGCGACGGCTGCCCGCGCCGCCGCCGCGAATCCCAGGGGGACGCCGCCCAATGACAGAAATCCTTGTCCGTTCGATCATGCGCACCGATGTCGTCACGCTGACCGCCGAAACGCCGATCCGCCGCGCCGTGGCACTGCTGGTAGAGCGTAAGGCCGCTGCCGCGCCCGTGCTGAGCGACGATGGGGGCATTGTCGGGATCCTGACGCAGAAGGACTGCTTCCGCCCGGCGCTATACGCCAGCTATTATCAGGAATGGACCGGCACCACCGCCGACTACATGTCGCGCAGCGTCGTCGGCATCGGCGCTGCCGAGAACCTGATCGTGGCGGCCGAGATGTTCCTGAACCACCCGCACCGGGTCTTTCCGGTGACCGAGGGCGCGGCCTTCGCCGGGATGATCCACCGCTCTGACGTGCTGGCGGTGCTGTCGCGCACCGGCTGACCGCGCCAATCAGAAATACGGCGCGCCCTGCACCTTGACGTACAGCGCGTAAAGCGACTGGCTGGCGGCCATGAAAAGCCGCGTGCGCGCCCGGCCGCCAAAGCACAGGTTGGCGCAGCGCTCTGGCAGGTGGATCTGGCCGATGGCGGTACCGTCCGGGGCGAACACGCGCACCCCGTCCTGCCCCGCGCCCATACCCCAGCCGGCCCACAGGTTGCCCGCGACATCGACGCGGAACCCGTCCGGCGTGCCGCTGGGACCCGCATCGACAAACAGCCGCGGCGTGCCGACCGACCGGCCATCGGGCGCGACATCGGCCACCAGGATGCGGCGCGGCCGCGCGCAGGATTCGACGATGTAGAGCAACGACTCGTCGGGCGAGAAGCACAGCCCGTTGGGCTGGTCGACGCCGGCCAGTGCAACGGTGATCTCGCCGCTGTCACCGTCGATGCGGTAGACATTCGTGGGCAGTTCCGGCGTGGCGATACCGCCTTCGTAATGCGCCGAAATGCCGAACACCGGATCGGTGAACCAGATGCTGCCGTCGGACTTGGCCACCACGTCATTGGGCGAATTCAGCGGCTTTCCGTCAAAGCGATCAGCCAGCACGGTCAGGGTTCCGTCCAGCTCGGTGCGTGCGACGGCGCGGCGGCCGTGCAGGCAGGACACCAGCCGGCCCTGCCGGTCACGGGTGTTGCCATTGGCGAAACCGCCCCGGCGCTCTTCGCTCACCTGCCCGTCGGCGGCGTCGTACCGCAGCAGCCGGTCGTTAGGAATATCGCTCCAGATCAGGCAGTTGCGATCACCGAACCAGACTGGCCCCTCGCTCCATCGGGTGCCGGTGTACAGCCGTTCGACGGCTGCATGCGGCAGGATCAGCGGCGCAAAGCGGGGATCGAGCACCTCGATCCGCGGGTCGGGATAGCTTTCAGACTGTTGCCACATCGCGGTCTCCTTGTGCCGTTCCGCCCGCCGCTCAGGCCGAGGCGCGGGCTATCAGTTCAAAGCCCAGGTCGTATTTCGTTTCGGTCGTGCCGGTGCCCTCGATCCGGGCCAGAAGTTGTTGCGCCGCAAGCCGGCCGAGCCGCTCTCGGTCCACCCGCACGGTGGTCAGCGGCGGCACGGTGTCAACCGCGAAATCCTGATCGCCAAACCCGATCACGGCCACGTCACGCGGAACCGACAGCCCGCGCGCCTGCGCCTCGGCCAGAGCGCCTTGCGCGGCCACGTCCGAGCTGCAGAACACCACACCCCCGCCGCCCAGGCCTGGCCCGTCCAGCAGGGCAGACAAGCCCGCCCGCCCCGCGCCCAGCGAGGCCGCGCCGTGCAACGGGCTGTCGGCCACCTCGGCCCCGGTCAGGGCGGCAAAGCGGCTGGCGAAGGCCGCCTTGCGTCGCCTGGCCCGTTCGTCGTCGGCGTAAATCACCGCCGCGCGCCTGTAGCCTTGCGCCACGGCGAATTCCGCCGCCGCGCGCCCGGCCTCGGCATGTGAGAAGCCGACACAGAAATCCACCGGGCTTTCCGAGATGTCCCACAGCTCCACCACCGGGATATCGGCGCCGATCAGCGCCCGGCGCGCGCCCGCTGAATGGGTGACCCCGGTCAGCATCATCGCATCGGGGCGCCGCGACAGGTGCAGTCGCACGGCGTGCTCTTCGGCCTCTGGGCTGGCGCCGGTTTCCGACAGAAGCATCTGGTAGCCCGCGTCGCGCAGGCTGCTGCCAAAGGCATGGATCATCGCGGCATAGGTCAGGTTGGCAATCGACGGCACCAGCGCGCTGACAAGGTGGCTGCGCCGCGAAGCCAGCGCACCGGCCAGCGCATTTGGGACAAAGCCCGTTGCGTCGACCGCGGCCCGGATGCGCCGCAATGTGCCGGGCGCGACCTTGGACGGATCGGACAGCGCGCGCGACACGGTCACCTGGCTGACGCCGGCGATCCGGCCAACCGTGGCCATGGTGACCCGCTGCGCCTTGTCCCTGTTGTCCTGCCCGCCTGCCGTCAAAGGCGCCTCCTGCCGTAGCGCCAAATCGGCGCCCGGGCAGTATGTATTCGCATCCATCTTCTGTCGAGGCGCATTGTCGGGCTTCAAAACGCCGGCTGAAATGCTTCGACAAGTAGGCAGATGCGTTCGGCACGGCCTTGACAGCCTGGCAATGTATGCGCATTCATAGTTCCGCCCCCGCGCGATCCGCGGACTGGCCGACAACGGGGCAGGACCCAAGGCTACTGAGAGGATGAGTCATGCAGGATCTGAACGCAGCACTGACCGGCATCTCCGGCATTCTGGTGACCCCGTATGACGCCGAAGGCGAGATCGCCCCGGCCCGGCTGGCGCCGATCATCGACCGGGCGCTGGGCGCTGGAATGCATATCCCCGTGGTCAACGGCAATACCGGTGAGTTCTATGCCCTGACTACCGACGAGGCCTGCACCATGGTGCGCGAGGTCTGTGCGATGGTCGACGGTCGCGCACCGGTTCTGGGCGGTGTCGGGCGCGGCATTCGCGATGCCTGCCGGCTGGCGCGCGCCTCGGCCGAAGCGGGGGCCTCGGCGCTGATGATCCACCAGCCGCCCGATCCCTTTGTCTCGCCGCGCGGAACGGTCGATTATGTCAAGGCAGTCAGCGATGCCTCGGGCGGGCTGCCGATCATGCTGTATCTGCGCAACGACGCCATCGGCACGGGGGCGATTGCCGATCTGTGTGCCACACCGGGCGTCAAGGGCGTGAAATGGGCCACGCCCAACCCGTTGAAACTGGCCGAGGCCAAGGCCGCCTGCGATCCGGCGATCGTCTGGGTCGGCGGGCTGGCCGAGGTCTGGGCGCCGCCTTTTTACGCCGTGGGGGCGCGGGGCTTTACCTCGGGTCTGATCAACATCTGGCCAGAACGTTCGGTTTCCATCCATGCCGCGCTTGAGGCGGGCGATTACCCGCGGGCGAATGCGCTGATCGCCGAGATGCGCGCCTTTGAAGTGATCCGGGCGGAAGAGCTGAACGGCACCAATGTCACCGCGGTCAAGGCTGCGCTTCAGGCCACCGGGCATGATTGCGGCCCGACACGGCCGCCCTCGGCCTGGCCCCTGACCGCCAAGCAGACAGAGGCCATGACGGCCTTCCTGCGCCGGTCAGGACTGGCCTGAACCGACCGGGCAAGAAACCAGCGGCAGAGGCGGCCCGGCAACGCCGGATCAGAACTCCACTTCCAGTTCTGCAATCGCCTCTGGTTCTGCCAGCGCGCCCTCGGTCCATTCCTGCATCAAGGACCAGCCGAAGATCGCATCGCAATAGGCTTGCAGCACCGGATCCAGCGGCACTGCATAGGTGCGGAACCGGGTACAGACCGGGGCATACATCGCATCGGCCACCGTCGGCCGCTCGCCGAACAGGTATGGCCCGCCAGAGGCATCCAGGCACTGGTGCCAGATCGCCTTGACCCGTTCGATATCGGGCCGCGCGCCGGAAAAGATCTTGAACGCGCCATGCCGTGCCTTGAGGTTCATCGGCAGCGCCGAGCGCAGGTTGTAAAAGCCCGAGTGCATCTCACCCGAGATGGAGCGGCACAGCGCACGCTCTGCCGCGTCGCCGGGATAAAGACCAGCCTGCGGAAACGTCTCGTTCAGATATTCGGCGATAGCCAGCGTATCCCACACCGCGACGGCACCATGTTCCAGCCGCGGGACCCGCACCGATGGCGACAGCAGCAGCAGTTCCTGCCGGTTGGCGGCGTCGTCCGGGTCGACATGGGATTCTGCGAATCCCAGCCCGGCCATGCGGCACAGCAACCAGCCGCGCAGCGACCATGATGAGTAGTTCTTCGATGAAATCGTAAGCGTTGCTTGGGTCATCCGGTCTTTGTCCCGCTGTCTGGACGCGAATTGTCACTTTTGTGTCGCACGCCCCCGCCGCGGCTGGCTAGCGTTTTGCAGGACAAAGGAGCTTGGACCGCCGTGCTTTACGCCACATACCAAGGGGTTGATGATTTTTTTGGCCCTTTGCGAACGGCCGCCCGCGTTGGGCTGTCGTTCAGCCCCAAACGGGCCACGTCGCTGCGCCGGCTGATGCGCCACAACGCGGCGCTGCTTGAGATGCTGACGCGGTTCCGGCTGACTCATGCGCGCCCGTCCTTCGGCATCCGCAGCGTGCCCATCGACAACCGCGAGGTACCGGTTTCCGAAGAGGTTGTGCTTGACCTGCCCTTCGGCCAGCTGGTGCATTTCCGCCGCGACATCGACACCCCGCAGCCCAAGGTGCTGGTGGTGGCGCCGCTGTCGGGCCATTTCGCGACCCTGCTGGCCGGGACCGTTCGCACGCTGCTGCGCGACCACGAAGTCTATATCACCGACTGGAAGAATGCCCGCGACGTTCCGGCCGATGCCGGCGCCTTCGGGGTAGAGGATTACGTCGCTTACGTGATCCGGTTTCTGGAACAGATCGGACCGGGCGGGCATGTGCTGGCGGTTTGCCAGCCCTGCGTTCAGACGCTGGCGGCGGTGGCGGTGATGTCCGAGGACCGCAACCCCGCCACCCCGCTGAGCATGACGTTGATGGCCGGCCCGGTGGACGTGCGCGAAAGCCCGACCATGGTGAACCGGCTGGCGACGGAAAAGCCGCTGGACTGGTTCCAGCGCACCGTCATCGCCACGGTGCCGCTGCGCTATCCGGGCGCCGGGCGCCGGGTTTATCCGGGCTTTGTCCAGCTGAGCGCCTTCATGCAGATGAACATGGACCGCCACCGCGACCAGCACCGGCGGCTGTACGATCACCTGGTTGCCGGCGAAGACGACAAGGCCGAAGCGATCAAGGCTTTTTACGACGAGTATTTCGCCGTTTTGGACCTGACCGAGGAATTCTACATCGACACCATCGACCGGATCTTTCAGCGCGCCGAGCTGGCAACCGGTGCGTTCCACTATCGCGGCCGGCTGGTGAACCCGGCGGCCATCCGGCACACTGCGCTGCTGACGGTGGAGGGCGGGCGCGACGACATATGCGGGTTGGGCCAGACCAGCGCCGCACATGATCTGTGCGCGGCGCTGCGCCCGCACCTGCGCCGCCACCACCTGCAAGCCAATGTCGGCCACTACGGCGTTTTCAACGGCCGGCGCTGGGAAAACGAGATTTACCCGGTGGTGCGCAACACCATCCTGGCGATGGAATAGCCCTAGCCGCCCAGTCTCTGAGCCGCCTGCAGGATCGTGCGCAGCGCGCCATCCGTGTCGTGCACCATCACGCCTCCGGCCAGAGGCACTTCCAGCCCCAGCGGAGTGCCCGGGGGCAGCGCGTCCAGAAAGCCGCGCAGGTCGATCTGACCGGCACCGGGCGGCAGGCGGTCCTGCCGGGCGGTGTGCAGCAGCGCCTCGGTCGAATAGCTCGGCTGCACCTGGGCGTCGCACAGATGCGCAAAGGGCAGCCGCTGCGGCGGCAGCGCGCGCAGCAGCGCCAGGTCAGAGCCCGACCTGTCGAAATGCAGCGCATCGGGCAGAATCCCCACCGCGTCGCCAGCGGCCTGCACCACGCGCCAGCAGCTGGCCAGGTCGGGCACCACCGTCCAGGGAAAGAACTCCAGCACGGCCGAGAGCCCGCGCTCTTGCGCCGCTTCGGACAGCGCGCCCAGGGTCGCGGCCAGCCGGGACAGGTCGGGATCGTAAGGCGCGGTAATGACATGGCGCGCGCCCAGCGCCGCGCCGGCGTCCAGCAGCGGCAGCAGCGCCTGCACCTGCGTTTCGGGGGTGATCTTGACGAACTCGATGTCCTGCACCGCCAGCCCGGTTTCCGCCAGCGCGGCGCGGGTTCGGGCCAGCGCCGCCGCGTCGTCCATCAGCGGATAGCCGGGGCTGTCTTCGGTCACCCGCAACAGGCGCAGGCCGACCGCGTCGAACCCCGCGCGGGCGGCGGCGCGGATCAGTGCCGGAGGATCGAGGTGCAGTGCCGTCAGATGCGCCAGGGAGTAACGCCGGGTCATTGCCCGACCTCTGCGGCATGGCATGCGGCGACATAGCCGAAGGTCAGCGCCGGGCCCAGGTTGATACCCCCTGCGGGATAGAAACCACCAAAGACGCTGGCCGCGTCGGTGCCGGCGGCATAAAGGCCGGCGATCGGGTCGCCCTGCCCGTCCAGCACCCGCGCATTCCCGTCGGTCGCCAGCCCGGCAAAGGTGCCAAAGCTGCCCGGGCCGACCTCGACCGCGCAGAACGGCGCGCGCAGGATCGGCGCGACGCAGGGGTTGGGGCGCACCTCGGGATCGCCTTGCAGGCGCATGTAGTTGGTGCTGCCACGGTGGAACTGCGGATCCTCACCCTTGGCCGCGTCGCGGTTCCACGCAGTCACGGTGCGGTTCAGCCCTTCCGGGTCGATGCCGCAAGCGCGGGCCAGGTCGGGGATGGTGGCGCCGGTTTTCAGATAGCCCCGCCGGACCCATTGCCGCCAGGGCACCGGCGTCGGGCGCACCACGCCCAGCCCGTATCGGCGCAGGAAGCGGATGTCGCAGACCAGCCAAGACCGCGCGGGACGGTCATCTGGTGTCGCCGCAAGCAGCGCCTCGACATAGTCGTGATAGCCAAGCCCCTCGTTGCAGAAGCGCCGCCCGTCCTCAAGCACGCCAATCACCCCCGGCTTGCCGCGGTCGATGATATGGGGAAACGAGGCCTCGCGCCCGTCGGGCCAGCGCACTTGCGACACCGGGCACAGCGCCGCCGGCTGGGCGGTATCCTCGCGAAGCGCCGCGCCGACGGCCAGGGCCATCCGCAGCCCATCGCCGGTTGCCTCGGGCACGGCCAGGGTGCGGTGCTCGTCGTTGCGGGCAAAGCTGGACGCGCGCCGCACCTGGTCATGCGGGTAGCCGCCGCAGGCCAGTACCACGCCGCGCCGGGCGGTCAGCGTTCCGCCATCAGCCAGGCGCACCCCGTTTACCCGCCCCTGTGAAACGGTCAGTAACGCGATATCGGTATTCGGGCGCAGCGTGACGCCTTGATCCAGCGCCGAGCGGATCAGACGCGCCACCAGCGCGTTGCCGTTGCGCAGGTCCATCCCCCTTCGGTGCAGCGCCAGGTCGCGCAGGTGCCGCAGCGTGCGCAGGCCGGCATAGGCAAAGGCGCGCGGTGAGCGGGTCATCGTCATGAACGCACGCAGGTCTGCGCCGGCCTGGATCGTCATTCCGTAGAACGTCGTTTCGCGCACCGGGCGGCGCAGCAGCGCGATATCCTTGCCCAGCCCGCGCCCGTCATAGGGTTGCGCGATGACGGACCGCCCGCCGGTGCCCGCGCCGGGCAAATGGCCATAGGTATCAGGGATCGCCAGACCGCCGCCGAATTGCAGCGCGGTGTTCGCCTCGAAGAACGCCACCATGCGCGGCGCGGCTTGCAGGAAGGCATCGACGCGCGCGGGCTCGAACCGGTTGCCTAGCACCGACTGCAGGTAACGGCGCGGCGCCTCGGCGGGTTCGTCGATGCCGGCGCTGCGGGCCACGGGGTTGCGCGGCGCCCAGATCCAGCCGCCGGACCAGGCCGTGGTACCGCCCAGGACCGGGGCTTTTTCCAGCAGCGTCACCGACAGGCCGTGATAGGCTGCGGTGACCGCCGCCGACAGGCCAGCCGCGCCCGATCCGATCACGATGAGATCCGCCTGTTCCGGCATCTGCGCCCCCTTGTTTGCTCGGGCGGACAGTTTGGCGGAAACGCATTAACGTCAATTACATGTTTGGCTGAATACGTAACATCATGTTAATATCGCAGCGGGAGGAGCCACCATGCGCGAAATCACTTTGCGCCAGGTCGAGGTGATCCGCGCGGTGATGCTGCGTGGAACCATCGCCGGCGCGGCCGACCATCTGGGCGTTTCGCCGCCGGGCATCAGCCGGTTGATCAAGCATACCGAGGAATCGCTTGGTATCAGGCTGTTTGACCGGCGGGCCGGGCTGTTCGTGCCGGCGGTCGAGGCGGGACCGGTGTTCGACCAGATCCGCGAGGTCTACAAGGGCGTCGAAAACCTGCAAAGCGCGCTGGACGCGCTCCAGAAAGGCGACGAGGTGCGGCTGTCCTTCGCCTCGGCCCCGTCGGTGGCGCAGTTCATCGCCGCGCGGGCGATCCGCAGCATCCGCAAGCGCTATCCCGACCTGTTCATCGACCTGAACATCCTGAAGATCGAGGAAACGCTGGATTACCTGCTGCTGGAACGGGGCGAGTTCGTGATCATGAGTTCGCCGGCGCAAAACCCGGGCGTGGACAGCGAAGAGCTTGCCAAGGGCAAGATCGTGGCCATTCTGCCCGACGATCATCCGCTTGCGCAGCGTCCGGTTCTGTCGGTCGCCGACCTCGCGAACGAACCCCTGATCGGTGTCGATCCGGCGGACCCCTACGGCGCGATCCTGGCCGAACCCTTCCGCAAGGCCGGCATTCCGTTGCGCCACAGCATGCGCGGGCGGTTCGCGCAAACAGTGGTCAGCCTGGTGCGGCATGGGCTGGGGGTGGCGCTGATCGACGAATTTTCGGTGGCCGAGGTCTATATGCCCGGCGTCACCCGGCGCCCATTGGCCGAGCAGGTGCCGATCACGATCTATGTCGTCACCAAGAAGGGCCGTACCCTGACACCCTTCGCCGAATTCGCAATCCGACAGTTCCGCAAAGAGCTGGGCGAGGCCCCGATGCATTGGAGCGGGTGGGCTTCCAAAGATTAACTTCATGTTACGATGAGCGCAGTATGGGTATTTGACGTTACGGCCTCTTTCCCGGAAACGGATGGCACTGGAGGGCTGCACGCCATCCCATCCGATCATTCAGGGAGGAGACCCCATGAAACACTTTCTGCTTGGCGCCGCGTCGGCGCTTGTCGTGACCGTCAGCGCCGCCAGCGCGCAGGATTACCCGACCAAGGAAATCCAGGGCATCATCCAGTGGGGCGCCGGCGGCTCGACCGACACCGTCATGCGCTCTGTCACCCCGCATGCCGAGGCCATCCTGGGCGGCACCGTGGTCATGCAGAACATGACCGGCGGCGTGGGCGCAATCGCGCTGAACTACGTGGCCGACGCCGAGGCGGATGGTTACACCGTGCTGATGGGCGCGGAAAACCCGCTGCTGTACAAGGTCATGGGCCTGGGCGACAAGGATTACAGCGATTTCACCGCGATCAACCTCTTGGCCCGCGGCACGCCGATCCTGGTGGCTGGCCCTGACGCGCCGTTCGACGACTATGCCGGCATGATGGACTACATCAAGGCGCATCCGGGCGAAGTCCGCTTTGGCGCCACCGGCCCCGGCGGCCTGCCCTCGGTCATCACCGCGATGATCACCACCGTCGAAGGCGGCCTGGACGTGATCTCTGTTCCCTATGACGGCGACGGCCCCGCGCTGACCGCCCTGCAGGGCGGCGCCATCGACGTGATGCCGGCCGTTCTGGGCGCTGCGATCGAAGGCATCCGCGCCGGCAGCATGAAGCCGCTGGCCATCTTCGATACCGAGAAGAACGCCAAACTGCCCGACGCGCCGATCGTGACCGACTTCAACGCCGGCTATAACACTTTCCTGCCGTGGGGTCCGTTCTTTGGCGTGTTCGTCAAGAAAGGCACGCCGGATGACGTGGTGGCCAAGCTGACCGCCGCCTATGCCGAAGGCGCCAAGAACGCCGACTTCGTCGAACTGATGGACAACCGCGGCTTCACCATGATGGGCCTGTCGGGCGCCGATGCCGAGGCCTTCCTGGCCAAGTGGCAGCAGGGCACGACCTGGCTGCTTCAGGACGCCGGCCTGACCAAGGCTTCGCCGGAAGAGTTCGGCATCGCCCGCCCGGGCAAGTAACCGGACCGGACGGCACAGGCGCCGTCCCTGTCGAAGCGGCGCCGCACTTCCCCGACGAAGCGCGGCGCCTTTTCTATTCGCGGGCCTTTGGAGGAGTGACCCATGACAACGCCACAAACCGAACACCACGACGGCACGTCGGATGCGACGCCGGGCGGGTATGACACCGAACGCCGCCCGGGCGAGCTGGGCTTTGCCTTGCTGATGCTGGTGGGCAGCGCCGTCTTGCTGTGGAGCGCCTACGGCATCTCGGGCTTTCAGGCGCTGTCCGCTCCGGGCTCCGTGCCGATGGCCACCACTGCGGTGATGGTGATTGCGGCGCTGATCGTGACGCTGAAGACCGCGCGCCTGACGCTGGTGTCTGGAGAGACGCTGGCCCGCGATATCCTGCCCGGCGTGGTGCTGATATTCCTGGCGCTGCTCGTGGGCTATGCGCTGCTGCTCAAGCCGTTGGGCTTTCTGCCGACCTCGGCGCTGTTCCTGACCGGGGCGATCAAGATTCTGGGCCGGCGCGGCTGGGGCTTCACCCTGGGTGTGGCGCTGGGCAGCCTGGTTCTGATCTGGCTGGTGTTCCGCATCGTCTTTTCCGTTCTGATGCCGGCCGGGATCGTGCCCGAGGCCGAGTTCATCCAGTTTTTCCGCACGCTTATCGGAGGACAGGGCTGATGGACGCTCTGCTGGCTTTCCTGACCGTGTTCACCCAGCCAGAGCTGTTGCTGCTGGTCGGGCTGGGCACCTTTGCCGGCGTCTATGTCGGCGCCATTCCCGGCCTGTCGGTGACGATGGCCGTATCGATCCTGATCTCTTTCACCTTCTCCTGGGATGTCTATCCGGCGATCTCGCTGATGATCGGCATCTACATGGGCGGGGTCTACGGCGGCTCTCGGACCGCGATCCTGCTGAACATTCCCGGTGCGCCGTCGGCCATTGCCACGGCGATGGACGGCTACCCGATGGCGCTGCGCGGCGAGGCCGGACAGGCGATCGGCGTGACCACGGTGATGTCCTTCATCGGCGGGTTCGTCGGCATTGCCGCGCTGGCGCTGGCCGCGCCGCTGGTTTCGGACTTTGCGCTGAAGTTCCAGCCGCGCGACTACATGCTGCTGGCGGTGCTGGGCATCCTGCTGGTCGGCTCGCTCTCTACCGGCAGCCTGGTCAAGGGTATCTTTGCAGGCGCGCTGGGCATCGCCATCGGCGCTGTCGGCCGCGATCCGCTGACCTTTGCCGAGCGGTTCACCTTCGACCTGAAGCTGATGGAAAGCGGGATTTCCTTCATCGCGGTGATGATCGGCATGTTCGGCGTGTCCGAAGCGCTGTTGCAGCTGCATCATGTCGACAAGAAATCGGTGCGGCAGACCATCGACCGCATCGTTCCGTCGCTGGCGACGGTGCGCAAGCACCTGCCGCTGTCGATGCAGACCTCGACCATCGGGGTGATCATCGGTGCGCTGCCGGGCACAGGCGGCGACATCGCCGCGCTGATGGCCTATGACCATGCCAAGCGGGTCACCAAGAAGCCCTCGCGGCCCTTCGGACAGGGCGCGATGGAAGGGCTGGTGGCGCCGGAAACCGCCAACAACGCGGCGGTGGGCGGGGCCTTCATCCCGATGATGACGCTGGGCATTCCCGGCGACGCGGTGACCGCGATCATGATCGGCGCGCTGTTCATCCACGGGCTGAACCCCGGCCCGATGCTGATGATCGACAAGCCCGACATGTTCTGGTTCATCGTCGGCGCGCTGGTGATGGCGAACTTCTTCATGCTGCTGTTCGGCCTGACCGGGATCAAGCTGTTCACCAAGATCGTCGAAATGCCGCGCGCTGTGCTGATCCCGCTGATCATGCTGCTGTCGATCGTCGGCGCCTATGCGGTGAACAACTCGATCACCGACGTGTACTGGATGTTGGGTTTCGGCGTGTTCGGCTATTTCATGCGCCACTACGGCTATCCGCTGGGTCCGGTCATCCTGGGGGTGATCCTGTCGCGGCTGCTGGACGACAACTGGCGCCGGGCGATCATCTCCGAGCGCGAGGATCTGGGCCGGTTCTTCCATGGTGTCTTTACCAGCCCGCTGTCCACGGTACTGTTGGTGGCGGTGGTGCTGATTTTCGTTTCGCAAACACCGCTCTGGGCGCACGCCAAGGCGCGCCTGGCACGAAAGGACAAGGCATGACACAGGGCAAGAGCCTGCATCTGGGGTTGATCGGTGACAATATCGCGCGCTCGCGGTCGCCCCTGCTGCACCGCCTGGCCGGGCGGCAGAACGACGTCGCCGTGCGCTATGACCGGCTGGTGCCCAAGGACATGGGCCAGCCGTTCGACGCGGTGTTCGACCTGTGCGCCAGCGGAGAATTCCGCGGCATCAACGTGACCTACCCCTACAAGGAACTGGTTACGGGCCGGCTGCGCATCGACGACCCGCTGGTGCGGGCCATCGGGGCGGTTAACACGGTGATCTTCGGCGACGGAGGCCCGGTCGGGCACAATACCGACTACTCGGGCTTCATGGCCGCCTACCGCCGGGTGCGGGGCGAACGGCCCACCGGGCCGGTGCTGATGATCGGCACCGGCGGTGTGGGCCGGGCCGTCGCCTTCGGGCTGGCAGCGCTGGGCACGACAGAGCTACGCCTGGTCGACCGCGACCTGGCCAAGGCCGAGGCGCTGGCCCAGGCCCTGCGCGAAGCGGTGCCGGCGATGACCGTCACCGTGTCGGGCGATGCCGCGGCCGCCGCCGCGGGGGCCGCAGGGCTGATCAACTGCACGCCGGTCGGCATGGTCGGCTATGGCGGCACCCCCTTGCCCCGCGCCGCAATGGCCGGGGCGGAATGGGCCTTTGACGCAGTCTATACCCCGACCGACACCGAGTTCCTGACCGACGCGGCGGCCGAAGGGATCGCGATCATCTCTGGGTGGGAGCTGTTCTTCTACCAGGGCGTTCATGCCTGGGCGCTGTTCGCCGGACTGCCACTGGACGAAGTCGCCCTGCGGGCAGAGCTTCTGACCACGGAGGAAACCGCATGAAGACCTCGATCGCCACTGTCTCTGTCTCGGGCACCCTGCGCGACAAGCTGGAGGCGATCGCCGCCGCCGGGTTCGACGGTGTGGAAATCTTCGAGCAGGACTTCATCGCAGACGAAGGCAGCCCGCGCGACGTGGGCAACATGATCCGCGATCACGGGCTGGAGGTCACGCTGTTCCAGCCGTTCCGCGATTTCGAAGGCTTGCCCGGCGGGCTGCGCGACAAGGCCTTCGACCGCGCTCTGCGCAAGTTCGACGTGATGCAGGAGCTGGGCACCGACATGGTGCTGTTCTGCTCCACCGTACATCCTCAGGCGCTGGGCGGGATCGACCGCGCCGCCGATGACTTTGCCCAGCTGGGCGAGCTGGCGGCCGAACGTGGCATTCGCGTCGGATACGAGGCGCTGGCCTGGGGGCGCTATGTCAACGACCACCGCGACGCCTGGGAGATCGTCCGCCGTGCCGACCATCCCAATATCGGGGTGATCCTGGACAGCTTCCACACCCTGGGACGGGGGATTGACCCCGAAACCATCCGGCGCATTCCCGGCGACCGGATCTTCTTTGTCCAGCTGGCGGACGCGCCGCGCATCGACATGGACCTGCTCTATTGGTCGCGCCACTTCCGCAACATGCCGGGCGAAGGCGACCTGCCAGTGCGCGACTTCATGCGCGCGGTCACCGCCACGGGTTATTCAGGGCCGATCAGCCTGGAGATCTTCAACGATCAGTTCCGCGGCAGCTCGACCCGGCAGGTGGCGCGCGACGGCCACCGTTCGCTGATCGCGCTGATGGATGACGTGCGCCGGGCCGAACCGGCGTTGACGGTGGACCTGCCGCAGATGCCGGCGCGGCAGAAGCCCGAAGGCGTGGCCTTCATCGAATTCGCCAGCCGAGGCGAAGATGCGCAGGCGCTGGCCGCACAACTGGGCGCGCTGGGCTTCGAACGGGCGGGCCATCACCGCAACAAGCGTGTGACCCTGTTCCAGCAGGGCGACATCCGCATCGTACTGAACGAGGAAACCGAGGGCCACGCCGCCCATGCGTGGAACGCGCGCGGCACCACGGTATGCGACATCGGGCTGGCGACCGCCTCGGCCGCCGACACGCTGGCACGGGCCACCGCGCTCGGCTCTGAGCCATTTGCCCAGCCCATCGGCCCGGGAGAGCTGGACATTCCCGCGATCCGTGGCCTGTCCGGCTCGGTGCTGCATTTCCTGGATGATCAAAGCGGACTGGAAGGCGTCTGGCAGCAGGAGTTCGGTGCAGGCGCGGCGGTGCCCGGCGCCGGGCTGACCCGGGTGGACCATATTGCCCAGACCATGAGCTATGAGGACATGCTGTCGTGGACGCTGTTCTACACCACGCTGTTCGAGACCGAGAAATCGCCGATGGTCGATGTGTTCGATCCCGACGGGCTGGTGCGCAGCCAGGTTGTGGCCTCGCCCGGTGGCGATCTGCGGATCACGCTGAACGGCGCCGACAGCCACCGCACGCTGGCCGGCAGCTTTCTGGCCGAAACCTTTGGCGCCTCGGTGCAGCATCTGGCGATGGCGACAGAGGATATCTTCTCGACGCTCGACGCGCTGATCGCCCGGGGGTTCGAGCCGCTGCGGATGCCGCGCAACTACTATGACGACCTCGCCGCCCGGTTCGATATCGCCCCCGACCTGCTGGAACGGATGCGGGAGCGCGGTATCCTCTACGACGAGGACGGCGCGGCGCGGTTCTTCCAGTGCTACTCGCGCAGCTTTGCTGGCGGGGTGTTCTTCGAGATCGTGCAGCGGCTGAACGGCTATCGCGGCTACGGCGCTGCGAACGCGCCGTTCCGCATCGCTGCGCAAAAGCGGCTGCGGCGCGGCAAGGGTATCCCGGCGCGCTGACGCCGAGGATCAGGGCGCCGCGCCGATGCGCTGTGCGGCGGCACGGCCCATCCTGTCGGCGTTCACAAGGCCCTGCACAAACGGGTGCCGGCGCAGCAGCGCCGGCATCGCCAGGCACTGAAAGGTGCCAGGGCAGCCCTCCGGCAGCGGCACGTCGAACCCATCGCCCGGCGCGGGCCCATCGGCGCCATCGGGCGCAAAGCCCAGCTCGGCCAGGCTGGCGGGCTGCTGGCCGCGCCCGTCGATCATCGCATCGACGGTGATCTGGCCAAACCCGCCACTAATCGCCACGCCCCGCCCCTGCGGCGCGAGCGTGTAGTCCCCGCCCAGCGCCGTCAGCCCCAGGCGCCCGGCCGCGTGCAGCGCCAGCATCCGGCGGACCGAACGATGCGGCACCGAGGCGTAGACATCGACGAACACCGGCTTGAGATGACGGTGGAACCGCTCCAGGTCGACAGGGTCCAGATGCGGTACGACCTCCTCAAGCACCTGATGCGCCGCCAGCAGCGCCCGGCGCCACGGCTCGCTGGTCCGGGCGCTGCGCCCGGCCTCTGCCTCTGCCAGGTTGGTGCGGGCGTACTGCCAAGGGTCCTGCGCCAGGCGCGGGGCAAAGTGGCGCTCTGCCAGACCTTCGACGCGCTCTGGCCGGACGCGCGCGGCATAGTCCGGATCGAGCGCGGCCATATCCTGGGCCAGCACCGCCATGCAGCGATCCAGCAGGCCGGCGCGCCCGGCGGCACGCTCTTGCGCGGCGCGGGCGGGTGTCAGCCCCGGCAGCGGCGGCAACGGCAGCGGATAGTACCAGTCTGCCTCGGGCAGAAGGCCCTTGCGTGACATCATCTCTATCGCAAATCCCTCGGCCGCCGGGCCGGGCAGCCAGCGCATGTCGTCGCCCTCGCCGGAAAAGCGGCCGTGCAGTTCGGCCAGCGCCACGGCGGCGTCGATGGCCGACAGCGACGAGCCGAGGATACCCACGCGCTGGCCCAGAAAGCGGCGCAAGGCGGCGCTGGGCCAGGGCTGGTGCAGGATGACGCCGTTCTGCCGGGTTGGCCGCGTCAGGG
Source organism: Roseivivax sp. (assembly GCA_020441125.1). Lineage (GTDB taxonomy): Bacteria > Pseudomonadota > Alphaproteobacteria > Rhodobacterales > Rhodobacteraceae > Mesobacterium_A. The sequence continues at coordinate 3,530 of JAGRMT010000079.1, read as the reverse complement.
TGTGGCCGGTGGCGATCACAACGTCGTCGAACCGCCCAGAGGCGCCGCCGCTTGGCCCGTGCCAATCCAGCGTCAGCCCGTCGGGGCCGGGCACGATGGCGGTCACCTCGGCACGGCCGGCGATCTCGATCCGGTGACCGCGCGCACGGCCCTGCGCCACGGCAACGGCCAGTTGGGCGATGAAGTAGCGACCCAGAGCCAGCCGGGGAAAGAAGCTGTCATCGGTTATTTCGGCACGCTCCAGCCCGATCTCCGCAAGCGCCTGCCGGTCGCAGCCGCGCAGGAACCCGGCCAGAGTGTCGGCCAGCGGCGGCACCTCGCGGCTGTCGATGTTCGACAGCAGGCTGGGCGCGTTGATCCCGTCGCGATAGGGCATGCCGGGACCGGCGACGGGCTCGCGCTCGAACAGGGTGATGTCGAGCGGGCGCGGCAGCGCAATCAGGTGCCACAGCGTATAGACAGAGGTCGGGCCGCCGCCGACAAGCGCGACGCGGCGATGTGCCAGGCCGGTCCCGGCCGTAGCGGCCATATGGGCCGCCGCCGGGCTGGCCACGGCCAGCGCGGATGGCCGGGTTGCGGGGGGATGGGGCATGGTCATGGCGGGCCGATCGCGGAACGGTTGCTGTTGGCGACACAACGCACCGGGCCTGGTGCGGTTCCGCTGCCGCCGGTGCGGCGCGCTGCCCCTTTGCTGTGCAAATCCACGGGCCCGATGCCGCATCGACTGGCCGGCGTGCCCCGGCATATTTACATCCTTTCCGTTCGCTGATGTAGCTCCGCCCATGTCCAGCCGCGTTTCCATCGTCGTGGTCGAACCTGACCGCGACAAAGCCCTGCAAATCGTCGACAGCCTGCGTCAGGCTGGCGACTTCGACCTGCATGTGATCGCCGAGCCGACAGGCCTGGCGCGGCAGGTCAAGATGCACAATCCCGACGTTGTGCTGATCGACATCGAGAACCCATCACGCGACATGCTGGAAGAGCTGGCCCTGGCCTCGGGTCCACTGGAGCGGCCGGTGGCGATGTTTGTCGACCGGTCCGAAGAGGGGCTGTCGCGCGCCGCGATCGAGGCGGGCGTGTCGGCCTATGTGGTGGACGGGATGCGGCCGCAGCGGATCAAGCCGATCCTGGACGCCGCCATCGCCCGGTTTCGCATGTTTCAGCGGATGCGCACCGAACTGGCAGAGACCAAGCGCGCGCTGGAAGAGCGCAAGGTCATCGACCGCGCCAAGGGCATGCTGATGAAGGCGCGCGGCATCGACGAGGATGCCGCCTATGCCCTGCTGCGCAAGACCGCGATGGACCAGGGCCGCCGCGTTGCCGACGTGGCGCAGGCGCTGGTGACGGCGGCGGGGCTCTTGGGATGAAGGATATCCAGATCCCGGTCGGCTTCATTCCCCTGGTCGATGCCGCGCCGCTGATCGTGGCGCAAGAGATGGGTTTTGCCGCCGAGGAGCGGCTGTCGCTCGAACTGCGGCGCGCGCCTTCCTGGTCCTCGATCCGTGACATGTTGCGCTATGGCCGGGTGGACGCGGCGCACATGCTGTCGCCGGTGCCGGTGGCCGGGGCGCTGGGGCTGGGCGGCGCCGGTGCGCCGCTGTGCGCGCTCTCTGTGCTGTCGGTCAACGGCCATACCATCGGCGTCAGCGCCGACCTGGCCGAGCGGATCCGCGATCAGGGGCATGACTTCGGCTTTGACGATGCGCGCGCCGCGGGACAGGCCCTGATCGCCGCGGCGGGCGGGCCGCTGCGCGTCGGCGTGCCCTTCCCGTTCTCGATGCATGCCGAGCTGGTTTATTACTGGCTGTCCTCTCTGGGCATGGCTGTGCAGCGCGATGTCACGATCCACACCGTACCGCCGCCGCTGATGGCCGACGCGATGCGCAGCGGCGAGATAGACGCCTTCTGCGTGGGAGAGCCGTGGGGCAGCCAGGCAGTGGAGACAGGCGTGGCCACGCTGCTGCTTCCCGGCGCGGCGATCTGGGCCTTTGCCCCCGAAAAGGTGCTGGCCGCCCGAACCGACTGGGCCGAGACGGAAACCGATCTGGTGGGCCGGCTGATACGCGCGGTCTGGCGCGCGGGGGCCTGGCTGGCGCGGCCCGAATCGCGGACGCTGGCGGCCGAAATTCTCAGCCGCCCGGCCTATCTCGACCTGCCGGCCGACCTGCTGGAGCGGGCGCTGTCGGGCCGGCTGGTGATCTCTGGCCGGGGCGAAGAGCGCAGCGTGGCGCGGTTCCTTGAGTTTCACCACGGGGCGGCCAACTTTCCCTGGCGCAGCCAGGCAGAGTGGATCGGCACGCGCATGGCGCTGCGCCACGGGCTGGACCCGGTGCAGGCCGGGCGCGCGGCGCGGGCCGTGTTCCGCTCTGACCTGTACCGCGCCGCACTGGCGCGGGTCAGCCCGGCATTGCCGGGCGCATCATCCAAGGTCGAAGGTTCGCTTGAGCGCGATACGCATGTCGCCTCGCAGTCGGGCAAGCTGATTCTGTGCCGCGATACGTTTTTTGACGGACGTTTTTTTGAGCCGGCATCGGATTGATGCGTAGAAAATACGCAAATTTCCGCGCGCAGTTGCTGCATCGCAGAAAAGTCGTGCTGCGCCCCCACAATTGCCTTGCCGCACCGGGTGCCGCCCGGCATCACTAGACCATCGGCGGACAATGGCGCCCGCCTGAAGGTTACCCCCAAAGACTGGGAACGATGAGCAAAGCCGCTCGACCGTCTGCGCGTTCGCGCGGCGTGTCTGCGGCTTTTTTGTTTTTCACCGGCTTCCTCCCCCGCCGGTCAAGGAAAGGGACAGATCGCAATGAAGAAACTCCTGTTTGCCCTGGCGGCCACCACCGCCCTCGCCGGCCCCGCGCTGGCCGAGCTGGAGCTGGAAAAGGACCAGCTGACCTTTGGCTTCATCAAGCTGACAGACATGGCGCCACTGGCCGTGGCCTATGAGCAGGGCTATTTCCTGGACGAAGGGCTGTTCGTCACGCTGGAAGCGCAGGCCAACTGGAAGGTGCTGCTGGACGGCGTGATCGGCGGGCAACTGGACGGCGCGCACATGCTGGCCGGCCAGCCGCTGGCCGCCACCATCGGCTTTGGCACCGAGGCGCATATCATCACCCCCTTCTCGATGGACCTGAACGGCAACGGCATCACCGTGTCGAACGAGGTTTGGGAAAAGATGAAGCCGCATGTGCCGACACAGGCCGACGGGCTGCCCCAGCACCCGATCAGCGCCGCCGCGATGAAGCCGGTGGTGGAGGAGTACAAGGCCGCCGGCAAGCCCTTCAACATGGGCATGGTGTTCCCGGTGTCGACCCATAACTACGAGCTGCGCTACTGGCTGGCCGCCGGCGGGCTGCACCCGGGCTATTACAGCCCCGAGAACATCACCGGACAGATCGGCGCCGATGTGCTGCTGTCGGTCACCCCGCCGCCGCAGATGCCCGCCACGCTGGAGGCCGGCACGATCTATGGCTACTGCGTGGGCGAGCCGTGGAACCAGCAGGCTGTGTTCAAGGGCATCGGCGTGCCGG
>JAGRMT010000078.1 GCA_020441125.1 Roseivivax sp. | reverse complement strand
GGCGTCAGCGGGTTCTTGATCTCATGCGCGATGCGCCGCGCCACGTCGCCCCAGGCGGCCATGCGCTGTGCGCTGACAAGGTCGGTCACGTCGTCGAAGGCCACCACGTACCCTTCGAGGCTGGCATCCTCGCGGCGGCGTGTGGCGACCCGGACCAGCAGGTTCTCCAGCCGCCCCTCGCGGCTGACCTTCACCTCTTCCTGGCCGGTTTCCAGCCCTTCGCGCTGCACGCGGTCGAAAAGCGGGCCGAATTCCGGCACCGCGACGTGGATCGGGACCGAGGCCCTGGTTTCGTGCCAGCCCAGCAACCGCTCGGCCGAGCGGTTGACAAAGGTCACTTGCCCGTCGGCGTTAAGCCCGACCACCCCCGAGGTGACCGACGACAGAACGCTGTCAAACAGCCGTTGGCGACGCTCGATCTGCCGGGTGTTTTCCAGCAGGGTCTCGCGCTGGCCCTTCAGTTGCCGGGTCATCTGGTTGAAGTAGCGGCTGAGCATCGCGATTTCGTCGTCGCCTTCTTCCTCTTCCACCTTCACGTCCAGGTCGCCTGTGCCCACGCGTTGGGCTGCGCCGGTCAGCCGGCCCACCGGGCGCGACAGGCGCTCGGCGAACCACAGGCCCAGCCAGACAGCGGCGAGGATCAGCAGAACGGCAAAGCCAAGATACAGCAGCGCGAAGTCGAACAGCCGGCGGCCGCGTTCAGTCTCTTGCTGCTGGTAGAACCGGGCGGTTTCCTTGGTGTCGTCCAGCAGGTTCAGGATGCCTCCGTCTACCTCGCGGCTGACATAAAGGTATCGATCGACAAAGGCCGACAGCGGAACAAGGGCCCGGAATTCGTTGTTGTCCCAGTCCTCGATGATGGCGATGCCGGTTTCGTTGGCGTCGTTGATCTGGCCGACGCTGGGGCGCTCGAAATCGAACAGGTAGGAGCGTTCGCCGCGTGCGCGGATCTCTCCGGTGCCGTCGATGACATAGGCTTCGCGCAGGCCGCGCTGGATCTGCGCCTGGCCCTGGGCCAGAACCTGGCGGATTTCGCCGTCGTTCATGATGAAGGTCGCGCGCTTGGCGGCGTCAAGGTATTGCGCCAGCGCGGTCACGTCCTGGGTCAGGTCCTGACGGTGCTCTGCCTCATAGGCTTCGGCGGCCGAAAGCGAGGCGCCGACGACGTTGCGCACCCGTTCCGAAAACCAGGTTTCCAGGCCGATGTTGATGGTCAGCACGGCAAACACGGCGACGGTGATCGCCGGCAGCAGCGCCATCAACGCGAACACCCCGGTCAGCCGCAGGTGCAACCGCGAGCCTGCCGAGCGGGCGCGCCGCGCGTTGACCATCTTGACCACGCGCTGCAACACCAGCGCGGCCACCAGCATGACATAGACGAAGTCGGCCAGCAGGATCAGCCGCAGCGACATGGACGAGGCGCCACGGTCCAACGGACCCAGAACCAGGAACGTGCCCAGCGCCAGGATCGGGCCCAGAGTCACCAAGCCCAGTGTTGCCGCGTTCTGCACCCTGCGCTGACGGCGCAGACGGTTCAGGCGCGACCAGTTCCAACTGCGTGCCCCCGTGGCCACAGGCCAACCTCACCTCGATGTGCTGCCTCAGGCAGCGGACCGCCAAATACTGTGGTCTCTGCGCCAGGTCTTGCAGCGCGGCCACGTTTGTGTGGCCCTTTTACATCAATTTGCGACGGCGTGTCACCTGAATATCCAGCTCGGTGATCTTCTTGCGCAAAGTATTGCGATTGATACCGAGCAGATCGGCACATTTCGCCTGATTTCCGCCGGTTGCGTCCAAGGCAATCTCGATCAGCGGCGCCTCGACCTCGCGCAGGATGCGGCCGTAAAGGCCCGGAGGCGGCAACATGTTGCCGTGCAGGTCGAAGTAGCGGCGCAGGTGGCGCGCCACCGAAACCGACAATTTCTCGCTTTCGCCGCCGCGCAGGATCGGGCCCATCTCGGGCTGGTTGCCCAGCACCGCCTCAACCTCCGGGCGGGTGATCTCTTCGGCGCGGCTGGTCAGCGACAGCCGGCGCACGGCGTTCTCCAGCTGACGCACGTTGCCGGGCCAGCTGTAGGCGCGGAATATCTCCTTGGCGTCCTCGGACAGCCAGCGCTTGGGCGCACCGTCGCGTTCGGCCTTGGCCAGGAAATGCTCGGTCAGCAGCGGGATGTCATCGACCCGCTCGCGCAGCGACGGCACCTGCACCGTGGCGCCGCCAAGACGATAGTACAGATCCTGGCGGACGCGCCCGTCCTCCATCGCCATCGCCAGGTCGCCCTGGCTGGTGGCCATGAAGCGCGGCACATGTTCGCCCGGCACATCCATCATGCGCACGATGCGGGCCTGGATCTCGTCGCCGATGTCGGTGATCTCGTCGATCAGCAAGGTGCCGCCCTTGACCCGCGCCAACACCCGCGCCGGGCCCTCCAGATCGGCAAGATCGGCGCCGGTGACGGTGACGAACGGCAGGTTGCGCCGGTCCGAGAAATCGTGGATCGCCCGCGCAATCAAAGACTTGCCTGTGCCGCTTTCGCCCGAGATCAGCACCGGCAGGTCGGTGTTCATCACCTTGGCCACCAGCCGGTACAGCGCCTGCATCGCCGGGGTCTTGCCGACCAGCGGCAGCTCTTCTGGCCCGTCGCCGCCGCGCACCGGTTCATCGCGCGACGGGGCGCGGTGCTTGCGGTCAAGCGCCTTGGCCGTCCGCTTCATCAGGTCCGGCAGGTCGAACGGCTTGGGCAGGTAATCATACGCCTCGGCCTCTGCGGCCTGGATCGCGGTCATGATGGTATTCTGGGCCGAGATCACGATCACCGGCAGGCCGGGCCGGTCTTGGTGGATTTTCGGCAGCATTTCCAAACCGTTACCATCGGGCATGACCACGTCCGAGATGACCACGTCGCCCTTTCCCTCGCCGACCCAGCGCATCAGCGTGGTCAAGGACGAGGTGGCGTGCACCTTGCAGCCCGCGCGCGTCAGCGCCTGGGTAAGGACGGTGCGGATCGTGCGGTCGTCGTCGGCGACAAGTACGGTACCATCCATCAATCACTCTCCTTGATGTGCTTCGGTGCCATGGGCAGCGACATGCGGAAACAGGTGCGCCCAGGGACGCTTTCGACGGAAATCCAGCCGCCGTGGTCTGAAATGATCTTGCTGACCAGCGCCAGGCCCAGCCCGGTGCCGTTCTCGCGGCCCGACACGAACGGGTCGAAGATATCGCCCTTGATGTTCTCGGGCAGACCGGGACCGTCGTCGATGATCTCGATCTGCAAGGGCAACGTCTGGCCCGACCCGTCAGCGCGGCGCAGCCGGAAGCTGTGCTCGTAGAAGGTATGCAGCCGGATCGTGCCGCCATGCTGGATGTCGGCCGCCTCGGCGGCGTTCTTCAGCAGGTTCAGCACCACCTGCAACAGCTGGTCGGGATCGCCATAGGCCATCGGCAGCGAGGGGTCGTAATCCTCGATGATCTTCATATGCGCGCCGACGCCCAGCAGGATCGACCGCCGCGCCCGGTCCAGCACGTCATGGATGTTGACCGGCTTGCGCTCGGGCTCGGACAGGTTGCCGAACTGCTCGACCTGCTCCAGCAGCTTCACGATGCGGCGCGTCTCGGCCACGATCAGGTCGGTCAGCTCCAGGTCGTCCTTTTCCAGGTTCATCGAGAGCAGTTGCGCCGCGCCGGTGATGCCGGCCAGGGGGTTCTTGATTTCATGCGCCAGCATTTCAGCCATGCCGATGGCCGACTTGGCGGCGGACTTGGCAGAGTTGCTTTGCGTCATCCGCCCGGCCAGCTCGCGCGGGGAAATCAGCAGGATCATCCAGCCCGGCTGGTTCTGCACAGGGGCGATCGACAGGTTGCACACCAGCGGCGGGCGGCTGCCCGTGCCCACGTCGACATCGTTGACGTAGAGCGGCGTACCCTTCTCGCGGGCGCGGGCCAGGCTTTCCTCAAGCGGCGCGTCAACCGCGAGCCGGTCCCAGATCGGCTGGCCCATCAGCCATTTGGCCGAGTTGTTCATGAAGCCCTCGGCGGCCGGGTTCATGTCTGCAATGCGCTCGTCCGCATCCAGCAGGATCGCCGGGATCGGCAGAGAGGACCACAGCTGAAGGTCTTTTTCCGCGTTCATGCCGCCACCCTTGCGTGATGGGTCAGGGCCAGCGGGATCAGCGCCGCGACGCGCGCCGGATCGGCGGCGGTCAGCACCTCGCGCCGCAGCGGCGCGGCGGTTTCCGCCCGATCCATGTACCAGCCCAGATGCTTGCGCGCGACGCGGTTGCCCAGCTCGGGGCCGTAGAACGCGATCATGTCGTCATAGTGTTCGGCCACCATCTGCGACAGCGCGCGGCCCTGCGGCACGGCCGGCGCCGGCGTGCCATAAAGCGCCGCCGCGATTTCTGCCAGCAGCCAGGGGGCGCCCTGCGCGCCGCGCCCGACCATCACCCCGTCAGCCCCTGACAGGCGCAGCGCCGCGCGGGCCGAGCCGGTGTCGACGATATCGCCATTGGCGATCACCGGGATCGAGACAGCCTGTTTGACCGCGGCAATGGCCGCCCAGTCGGCGGCGCCCTTGTAGAACTGGCAACGGGTGCGGCCGTGGATCGTGATCATTCGGATGCCGGCGGCTTCGGCCCGGCGGGCCAGCTCGGCGGCGTTCAGGCAGCTGTCGTCCCAGCCCAGACGGGTTTTCAGCGTCACCGGCACAGAGACCGCGCCGACCACCGCTTCGATCAGGCTCAGCGCATGGTCCAGGTTGCGCAGCAGGGCAGAGCCGGAATAGCCGCCCACCACCTTCTTGGCGGGGCAGCCCATGTTGATGTCGATCACCCGCGCGCCCATGTCCGCGACCATGCGCGCGGCCTCGGCCATCGGGCCCGGTTCGCGCCCGGCCAGCTGAACCGCGGTGTTCTCGATCCCAGCGCCCAGTTCGGCCTTTTCGCGGGTGCCGGGGCGCGCGGTCAGGAATTCGCCGCTGGCGATCATTTCGGACACCACCAGCCCGGCGCCAAAGCGCGACACCAACCGCCGGAACGGCAGATCGGTGATGCCAGCCAGCGGCGCCAGCAGGACCGGGGGCGAAACGAGGGTATCCTCCAGAAGCAGGGGCAAGCGCCTATTCCTTGTGCAGTCATCCATCAGCTATCGTCCGAACGGTAACAACACAACAACACCCCCCGCGGTTTTCCGGCGCAAATTGGGCAGGCGCCTAAAATTTAGGCACTCATTCACCCCAGATTGCGGAACCCGCGCACAGCGCCTATGCAACCCCCAGCCAGGAGGAGAGCGATGCACACAGCCGCCCTGATCGTTGCCGCCGGACGGGGCACCCGTGCCGGTGGGCCAGAGCCCAAGCAATGGCGCCGGATCGGCGGAAAAACCGTTGCGCGCTGGACAGTTGAGCGGTTTGCCGGCTTTGCCCCGCTGGTGCTGGTGATTCACCCCGACGACGCCGGCACCGCCACGCGCGAGATGGCAGGCCTTCCGGTGCAGATCGTTCATGGCGGCGCAGACCGGGCCGCCTCTGTTAAGGCCGGGCTGGCGGCGCTGGCAGAGGCGCGGCCCGAGCGGGTGCTGATCCACGATGTCGCACGCCCCTGCATCGAGGCAGGCACCATCGCTGCTGTGCTGGCGGCGCTGGGCAATCATCCCGGCGCGGCCCCTGCCCTGCCGGTGACCGATGCGCTATGGACCGGGGCCGACGGGATCGTGACCGGCACGCGCGACCGGGCCGGGCTCTACCGGGCGCAGACGCCGCAAGGCTTTCACTTCAACGCCATCGTGGCGGCCCATGCCGCCCACCCCGGTGGTGCGGCGGATGACGTGGAGGTGGCGCGCGCAGCAGGGCTGGCGGTTGCCATCGTGCCCGGATCGGAGCAGAACCTGAAGATCACCGGCCCGGACGACTTTGCCCGCGCCGCCCGCATATTGGAGAGACAGATGGACATCCGCCTTGGCAACGGCTTCGACGTGCACCGCTTTGGCGCGGGCGATCACGTGGTGCTGTGCGGCGTGCGCGTACCGCACGGGCGCGGGCTGCAAGGCCATTCCGACGCCGACGTGGGGATGCACGCCGTCACCGACGCGATCTATGGCGCGCTGGCCGAAGGGGATATCGGCCGTCACTTCCCTCCCTCTGACATGCAGTGGAAGGGCGCCGACAGCGCCATCTTCCTGCGCCACGCGGTCGATCTGGCAGCGGACAAGGGTTATGCGATTTCCAACGTCGACTGCACGCTGATCTGCGAGCAGCCCAAGATCGGCCCGCACGCGGCGGCAATGATGGCCCGCATGGCAGAAATCATGGGCCTGCGCGCCGACCAGATCTCTGTCAAGGCGACCACGTCAGAACGGCTCGGCTTCACCGGGCGCGAAGAAGGGATCGCGGCGCTGGCCACTGCGACGCTGGTGCGGGCATGAAGATCGTCGGCACCTTCTTCTACGTCGGCTACCTGCGTCCGGCACCGGGCACCTGGGGTTCGCTCGCGGCGCTGCCGGTGGCCTGGGCGATCCATATCGCGGGCGGGTTCTGGCTGTTGGCGCTGCTGACGGTGCTGGGCTATGGCGCGGGGCTGATCGCGACGCGCGCAATGACCGCCGGCAGCGACGATCACGATCCCTCTCATATCGTCATCGACGAGGTGGTGGGCCAGTGGATCGCCCTGTTTCCCGTATCTTACGGGGCACAGCGGGTGGGCGTGGACATCACCGCGCTCTGGCCGGGCTGGATCGCGGCCTTTGCGTTGTTCCGCCTGTTCGACATCTGGAAACCCTGGCTGGTTGGCCAGGCTGACCGGCGCGGCGACGCCACCGGCGTCATGCTGGACGATGTCATCGCCGGAGCCTTTGCCGCGGCCGGCGTGTTCGTACTGGCAGCGCTGTTCCACCTGGTGCTGATGTGACCCTGGCAGAGGAAATCCTGCGCCTGGCTATGGATCGCGGCGCGACGGTCACCTGCGCCGAAAGCTGTACCGGCGGCATGGTGGCGGCGGCGATCACCGACGTGGCCGGGTCCTCGAACGTCTTCGAGCGCGGCTTCGTCACCTATTCCAATGCCGCCAAGATCGAGATGCTGGGCGTTTCGCCTGCAACCCTGGAGGCGGTTGGCGCCGTGTCCGAAGCGGTCTGCCGCGAGATGGCCGAGGGTGCACGGGCGCGCGCCGGGGCCAGCCTGGCGGTGGCAATCAGCGGCATTGCCGGGCCGGGCGGATCGGAATTCAAGCCCGAAGGGCGGGTGTGCTTTGCCCTGGCCGGGCCTTCGGACACCACGACGCAAACGGTGGAATTCGGCGCGCTGGGCCGGGCGCAGGTGCGGCACGCGGCGCGGGATCACGCCCTGACCCTGCTGCGCGACGGGCTGATCGCATTGTGATGCATTAACGGGCATGAAGCCGATTTTGCGCCCATTTTTTAAGCAATTGCATAACTGCCGATGAATTGGGCGCTGTTTCGCGCTGTTGCCTCTTTTTTCCCCGCCTCCGATCCGCTTTGTCACGCCAAACCGAAAAAAGCGGGAAGGGATGGGAGAAATGAACGGAGCGGATACCGCCTGGATCATCGTGGCGACAGCACTGGTGCTGTTCATGACGCTGCCGGGGCTGGCCTTGTTCTACGGCGGGCTCGTACGTGCCCGAAATGTGCTCAGCGTCTTCATGCAATGCTACGCGATTGCCTGCTTGATGAGCGTTCTGTGGTTCGTCTTCGGTTACTCCATCGCCTTTGGCGGCGACGGCGCCTATTGGGGCGGGCTGGGCAAGATGCTGCTGTCCGGGATCGACGCCGATACCCTGTCGGGCACCCTGCCCGAGGTGCTGTTCTTCGCCTTCCAGATGACCTTTGCCATCATCACCCCGGCGCTGATCGTCGGCGCCTATGTCGAACGGGTGGGCTTCGGCTTTGTGCTTCTGTTCTCGGGGCTGTGGATGCTGCTGTGCTATGCGCCGGTCACCCACTGGATCTGGGGCGGCGGCTTTCTGGCCGATGGCGGCATCTTCGGCGAAACCGGGGTGCGGGACTTTGCCGGCGGCATCGTGGTGCATGAAACCGCAGGGCTGGCAGCGCTGATCCTGGCGATGTTCCTGGGTCCGCGGCGCAACACCAACACCCCGCCGCATAGCCCGGGCTATGTGATGATCGGCGCGGCGATGCTGTGGGTCGGCTGGTTNNTCGGCTTCAACGGCGGCTCGCAGCTGGCCGCCGATGGCGGCGCGGCGATGGCGATGACCGTCACGCATATCTCGGCCGCGACGGCTTCGTTGACCTGGGCGCTGTGGGAACGGATCAAGTTCGGCCGCGCCTCGCTCGTCGGTATCGTGACCGGCACCATTGCGGGCCTGGCCTCGATCACCCCGGCCTCGGGCTTTGTCGGGCCGGTGGCGGCGCTGATCATCGGCGGAATCGCCGGCATCCTGTGCCAGGAGGCGGTGAACCTGGTGCGCAACGTGCTGAAGATTGACGACACGCTGGATGTGTTCGCTGTGCATGGCGTGGGCGGCATCTTCGGAACGATCATGATCGCTGTCTTCGGGGCAGGCAGCTGGGCGGCGCAACTGGGCGCGCTGGCCATCGTCGGCGTCTTCACCGCGGTTGTGACGGTGGTGCTGGTGCTGGTGGTGCGCATGGTCACGCCGATGCGCGTCGACATCGAGACCGAAACCAACGGGCTCGACCTGGCGGTGCATGGCGAACAGGCCTATCACACCACGTCGTAAGACGATCTCAGGGGCGCGCCATGCGGGCGCGCCCTGTTACGGGGTGATGACCCCGGCCTCTGTCACAATCAGGTCGAGCCGCTGGTCGGTCGCGTCCAGCGGCAGTTCGGCAGCCTCTTGCGCGGCATAGGCAAAGCCGACGGCCAGTGTGGCCCGGCGCGCCCGCAACCGCTCCAGCGTACGGTCATAAAAGCCGCCGCCGTAACCCAGCCGGTATCCGTCGCGGGTAAAGGCGACAAGCGGCACGATCAGCAGTTCGGGCACCATCTCTTCGATCACCTCGGGCACGGCAGCTCCGAAGGGTCCGGCGACCAGCGTCGTGTCCGGTTCCCACCGGGCGAAACGCAGCGGCTGGCCCTTTCCCTGGATCACGGGCACGCCGACCGGGCCGTGGGCCGAGGCCTCGGCCATGGCGGGGCGCGGGTCGATCTCGCTTCGGATCGGCAGGTAGCCGGAAATCGGCACGCCGCGATGTCCGGCCAGCAAGGCCGACAGATGCGCAGCGGCGTTGCCGGTGTCGGCGGCATGGGCTGCTGCCCGCCGGGCAAAGGCCGCCTTGCGCGCGGCGGCCTTCTCTTCGGCGATCACAGCAGCACCACCACGGCCAGGCCAAGGAAGGCAAAGAAACCCACAACGTCTGTCACCGTGGTGACGAAGGCGCCAGAGGCGAGGGCCGGGTCGACCTTCAGCCGTTCCAGAATCACAGGGATGGCGATGCCCGCCAGGCCCGCGACCACCAGGTTGATGACCATGGCCGCGGCGATCACCAACCCCAGCTTGGCCGAGCTGAACCAGGTCAGCCCGACAATGCCCATGATCAGCGCAAAGGCCAGGCCGTTGACCATGCCCACGGCGACCTCGCGCCGGATCACGCGCCAGATGTTCGATCCGGTCAGGTCGCGCGTGGCCAGCGCTCGCACCGCGACCGTCAGCGCCTGGGTACCGGCGTTGCCGCCCATCGACGCGACGATGGGCATCAGCACGGCCAGCGCCACCACCTGGGCAATGGCCTCTTCGAACTGGGCGATGACCATGCTGGCCAGCACTGCGGTCAGCAGGTTGACCGCCAGCCAGGGAAAGCGCTGCTTGGTGGTTTCCAGCACGCTGTCCGACAGGCGGCTTTCCTCGTGCACGCCCGCCAGTCGCAGGATGTCTTCTTCGTGCTCGTCGTCCAGCACGGTCATGGCGTCGTCGATGGTGATCACGCCGACCAGGCGGTCGTTCTCGTCGACAACGGGGGCCGAGATCAGGTGGTACTGGTTGAAGGCATAGGCGACGTCGCCTTCCATCTGGTTGACGTGAAAGACGTGGAACACATCCTCGACCAGCGATTTCAGCAGCACCTCGCGGCGCGAGGCCATCAGCCGGCCCAGCGTGACATTGCCCACCGGGCGCAGCCGCGGATCGACCATGACGATATGGTAGAACTGTTCCGGCAGCGTCTCGGAGTTGCGCAAGTAGTCGATCGCCTCGCCGACGTTCCAGTGCTCGGGGGCCATCACCACCTCGCGCTGCATCATCCGGCCGGCAGAGTATTCGGGATAGGTCAGCGACTGTTCGACGGCGACCCGGTCGCTATCTTCCAGCACGTCCAGGATCGCCGCCTTCTGGTCTTCCTCCAGGTCCTCGATCAGGTCGACGACGTCGTCGCTGTCCAGCTCGCGGACGGCTTCGGCCAGAACCTCGGGCTTGAGGATGCCGATGACCTCTTCCCGGATCACCTCGTCGAGTTCCGACAGGATCTCGCCGTCGAATTCCTTGTCGTACAGCTTGATCAGCCGCATCCGGTCGAACGCGTTGATCTGTTCCAGCATGTCGGCGATGTCTGCCGCGTGCAGCGGTTCCATCAACTCGACCAGCTGGTCGCGGTCGCCAATATCGACCGCATAGAGAATCTTGGCGACGTCGCGCCGGTTCAGCGCGTAGTCGAAGTTCGACTCGTCCTCGTCGTCCGCGCGCTCGATCTTTTCGGGTTCGTCGGTCATGGCGTCCCCCTGTCCTGCCTGCTGCTTTTCGAGTCTATTGGATGGATTTGAAAAGCAACAGGGGATGCGGGCAATTTACCTTTTTCCCGGTCGGTTTTAGGCTTGCGCGGAACCAAGCGGGAGAGCGCGATGACAACCCTGTTGTGCGGCCAGGTGCTGCGCTATTCGGCCATGCCCTTTGGTACCGCGCCCACAGATGCGGCCCAGGTGGACAGCGCCGGCGCGGTGCTGATCGAAGACGGGCGGATTGCCGATGTCGGCCCGGCGCAGGCGCTGAAACTGGCCCATCCCGAGGCGCAGGTGACAGAGCTGGGCGATGCGCTGCTGATGCCCGGCTTCATCGACGCCCACGCCCATTATCCGCAGACAGGCATCATCGCCAGCTGGGGCAAACGGCTGATCGACTGGCTGAACACCTACACCTTCCCCGAAGAGATGCGCTTTGGCGATCCGGCCTATGCCGCCGAAATTGCCGCGCTGTATCTTGACCTGACCGCGGCCAACGGCACCACCACCGTCTGTTCGTATTGCACCATTCATCCCGAAAGCGTCGACGCGCTGA